>CAXTQM010000241.1:0-4557 GCA_964246205.1 uncultured Beijerinckiaceae bacterium
AGGCCGGTGCCACGATCGGCTTCGGCGTTTCCAGCGAGGCGCTGGTCGGCGGCGCTACGGGACACGTCGCCCTGCTCCCGTTCACCCCGCAATCGTTCATCGATCCGGACACGACCGGTATCAATGTCTCCGGCGGCCTCGGTATCCTCGAGCTCCACTATGCCGGCAGCGAGCGCCGGTCGTTGCGCGATCGCTACTGACGACGGGAAAGCCGAGAGCCCGATCAGAACGGAAGCTCTGCATGATCGGGCTCTACCTACTGACGGCTGTGATGCCGAACGAGGCCGGCCCGCTGGCTCACGGCCCCTTCCCGTAATCCGACACTCTCAATGTCACGCGTACAGCGTCGTTATTCCCTACTCGCATCGAGGCGGCTGCGCGCGGCGTCGCCGAAGAGGTCGGGCTCGCGTCCGGCAATCGTCGCCATCAAGACGTCGGCGCCCTGAGCCGTCAGATGGTGGTAGTCGAACTGCATCGGGACGCCGGGCGCGGCGAACAGGCGGCAGTCGCCTCGCGGGCACATCGCCTCCCAGGGCGAGACGTAGGTGGCGAGCGGCGCGACGGCGGCGCGCAATTGCGCGTCGAGGAGGGGCGTCTCGGGCAAGCGGTGGCGCGCGGCGAGGTCCATGTCGCCGTGTAGAACCGCGCGCGCAAGCAAGTCGGACATCGGCACGTCGTAGCGAGGGAGCGGTCCGACAACGATCACGCGCTGCCCGTCGGCGTGCAGCGCCGTGATAGTGCGCCGCAGCGGCTCGATGTCCGCCTCGTTCCACAACGCCGAGAGGATCACGGCGTCGAGCCTGTGCGTGGGCACGAAGCGACCCAGCATGTCGCTCACGATGGCCGTGCAGCGGGTGCTACCTTCAGCGGCGAGAAACGGCTTGCAGCCCGATGCCGTGGCCTGGAGGAAGTTCACGCCCGGCCAGGCATCGCGCAGTCCGGTCCAGAGATGCGCGGCGTGGCTGTCGCCCAGCAGGAGGACGTTCGGCTTGTCGGTGGCGAGCGCGAGGCACAGGTCGCGATTAAGACTGATATCGCTGTCACGCGACGTGATGAAGCAACGTCCCTCGCGAAACGGCATCCGCTTGCCGAGGTCGCCGAAGGCGGCGAGCCGGTCGACGTCGGGCCGGAACCGGCTCGGCCAGCCGTCGAAGACCAGCACCGCGGCGCAGCACGCCGCCAGGCCCGCCACCGCCGCCGGAAGCAGGCTCGGCGCGCGGCGCCGCCAGACCGACGACGAGGCACGGAAAGGCTGCTCGACCAGGCGAAAGGACGCGACCGACAGCGTGACCAGAAGCAGTGCCTCGCCGAGCCGCCACGACAGGCTCGTCGGCAGGTCGGCATAGCCAGCCAGCACCAGGATCGGCCAATGGTAGAGGTAGAGCGAATAGGAGATGCGACCCACGCCGACGGGTCCGCGCGTGGACAGAAGTGCACCGACCGCGGTGCGGCGGGTCGATCCGACATGGATCAGCGTCGCGGCGGCAAGGCACGGCAGCAGCGTCGCGAAACCGGGATGCGGCACCGCTGCGTCGAACATCGACATCGAGATCACGAGTACGCCGAGTGCCAGCCCGGCGGCGAGTTCGGCGCTCCAGCGGCGCCGCACCCGTGGCAGCCAGTCTTCCGCCAGCACGGCTCCGACCAGGAACTCGAAAAGGCGGGCCGGCATCAGATAGAAGGCGGCGGACGGCGCGAAGCGCTGCAGGATCAAGGTGAAGGCAAAGGCGGCAGCGAAGGTCCCCAGCATCGCGCCGACGCGGCCGCGCGGCGCCAGCGACCGCAGAACCAACGCCAACAGTGGTGCCACGACGTAGAACTGCTCCTCGACGCCGAGGCTCCAGGTGTGCAACAGCGGCTTGGTCGCGGCGTCGGGATCGAAATAACCGACCTGCCCCAAAAAGATGAGGTTGGGCACGCTGGCGAGTACGCCGACAAGGCTGCCGGCGAGCGCCTCGAGGTCGCCCGGCAACAGCACCAGCGTCGCGGCGGCGAGGGTCACCGACGCGGCGACGATCAGCGCCGGCAGCGTGCGGCGCAGCCGACGCCCGTAGAACGCCTTGATCGACAGCGCCCGCTCGGCAACGCGGGCGACCAGCTCGCGATGGATGAGGTAGCCCGAGATGACGAAGAAGATGTCGACGCCGAAGAAGCCTCCGGCGAAGCCACGCGCCCCCACGTGGCACAGGATCACAGCAATGACGGCGAGTGCGCGCAGGCCGTCGATATCGGCGCGGTAGCTCGACGATTTCGGCTTGGAGCCGGCCACCGCGCCGGCTAGGCGGCTGCCGCGAGAGCGGCAGGGGGTGCGCCGAGATCGAGCGGCAAGGCCACGAGACCTCGCAACCCGCTGGCCTGGCGCCAGCGCAACGTCTCGCGTGGCACCGCAAGGCGCATGCCGGGAAAACGGTGCAGCAGCGCGCCCAGCGCGAGCCGCGTCTCCATGCGGCCGAGCGCCGACCCCAAGCAGTAGTGCAGCCCGGCGCCGAACGCGAGGTGGCGGCCGCTGTCGCGACCGATATCGAGCCGGTCGGGTTCGGCGAATGCGGTCTCGTCGCGATTGGCGGAAGCGCAAAGCGCCATGATCATCTCGCCTTTGGCGATCGGCGTCCCCGCTACCTCGATGTCCTCCCGGGCGAACCGCATCGTGCCGTATTCGACGGGATTGGTGAAGCGCAGCATCTCCTCCACGGCGCGATCCATGAGCGCGGGATCGGCGCGCAATCGCGCGAGCTCGTTGGGATGATCGAACAGCGCGAGGAGGCCATTGCCGATAAGATTCACGCTGGTCTCGTGCCCGGCGAAGAGCAGCAGGAAGATCATGCCTGTGAGCTCGTCCTGGCTCAGGTGGTCGCCGTTCTCGTTGGCCTCGATGAGACGCGATATCAGCTTGCCGTCCGGCTCGTGCCGCCTCAGCGCGATCAGCCTATCGAAGAAGCGCGACAGCAGCGGCAGGCCAGGTCCCCAACGCAGCGCACGACGCACCGGCTTGTCGCTGACCTCCATCAGCCGCACGATGCGATGGTGAAAGCTCAGCCGCCATTTTTCCGGAATGCCCAGCATCTCGGAAATGACGAGCAGGGGCAGCGGCACTGCGAAGTCGTGCATCAGGTCCACCGTGCCGCCGCGGCGCTCAAGGCCATCCAGCATGTCCTCCACGAGGCGGGCGATCCAGCCCTCCATCTCGTCGATCGAGCGCGGCGTGAATGCCTTCGCAACGAGCCGGCGCAGGCGGCCGTGGGCGGGATCGTCGACCGAGATCATGGCCTCGCCCATCTGACGGATCAGCTTGGGCGCGAAGCGGCCGCCGAAGCCGAACAACGGCGGCGTCTTCGAGTATGTCGGGTCGGCGGAGAAGCGCGAATCCTTCAGCACATGCATCACGTCGTCGTAGCGGCTCACCACCCAACCCGTGCCGCGAGTGGGGATGTGCGCACGAAGCACCGGAGTCTGCCGTCGCAGCCTAGCGTAATAAGCGAAGCAATCCCCCTCCTTTGTGGGATTCCAGTGGATTGCTTTCACGTCGTTCCTTTCGGCGCCCGGGCAGAGCCGGCGTCAGTGCGTGACGTTCGACCATGCCGAAAACAAGGCGCGGTGACAGGATGATGGGATAGCAGGCCGGCGTTAACCATTTCGTGCTTCGATCCCGCCGCGATGCAGATCGATATTGCCGGGCGCAGCAGCTATGACGCGCTTCCCGTCCATCGTCCGGACGCACGCTCCACCCCCGGCATGTCGCGCGCGCCAAAAATACTCGTCTTCGATTCCGGCCTCGGCGGCCTTACGGTGCACGCCGAGGTCGCGGCGCTGCGGCCCGATGCCGAGTACCTCTACCTCGCCGACGACGCCGGCTTTCCTTACGGCCGCTGGCCCGAGCCGGAGCTGGTGGCCCGCGTCGTCTCGGTGATCGGCCGTTTCATCGAGAGCTTCGCGCCCGATCTCGTCGTCATCGCCTGCAACACCGCCTCGACACTGGTTCTGCCGGATCTGCGCACCGCCTTTCCGGCCATCCCGTTCGTCGGCACCGTGCCGGCGATCAAGCCTGCCGCCGCGCTGTCGCGATCGAAGATGATCTCCGTGCTGGCGACGCCCGGCACCGTGGCGCGCGACTACACACGCGGCCTTATCCAGAGTTTCGCCGGCGATTGCCGGGTGACGCTGGTCGGTTCCTCGACGCTCGCCGGACTGGCCGAGGCGACGATGACCGGTGCCGCGTTGGACGAGGCGGCGACCGCCGCCGAGATCGCTCCCTGCTTCGTCGCCGAGGGCGAGGCTCGCACCGATTGCGTGGTGCTGGCCTGCACGCACTATCCCCTTCTCCTGAAGCAGTTCGAGCGCCTGGCGCCATGGCTCGTCACATTCATCGATCCCGCCGCGGCGATCGCGCGGCGTGTCGATGCCGTGCTCGTCGCGCACGGCCACCAGCAAGGCGCGGACCACCTCGCGACGGCCTTCGCCGTCATGACCAGCGGTCGCGTGCCCGGCCCTGCGCTGCTGGCGACGCTGTCGCGCTTCGGCCTCGCGCCTCAGCCGAGGACGTCGGCGTAGATCTTGCGG
>CAXTQM010000242.1:0-4487 GCA_964246205.1 uncultured Beijerinckiaceae bacterium
CGGGGGAGCGGGTCCCCGGGGCGGCGCGCGGCACGACCCGGGCCGCGCCGCGCGTGGCACGCCGACGCCGCCGAATCGCCGGTCGCGCGCGGCATATTCCGCCAGCGCCGCGGCGAAGGCGGCGCGGTCGAAATCGGGCCACAGCACCGGCAGGAACACGAACTCGGCATAGGCCGCCTGCCACAGCAGGAAGTTCGACAGGCGCTGCTCGCCGGACGTGCGGATGATGAGGTCGGGATCGGGCAGGCCCTGGGTGTCAAGGTGCCGGGCGATCAGCGCGGCGTCGATGTCGTCCTCGCGCAGTTCGCCGGCGGCGAATCGACGGGCGATGACGCGCGCGGCCTGCGCGATCTCCTGGCGGCCGCCGTAGTTGAAGGCGACGACGAGCGTGAGGCCCTTGTTGAGCTTGGTCAGCGTCTCGGCTTCCTCGAGCAGCCCGCGGATGTCGGGCTGCAGATCGTCGCGACAGCCGATGACGCGGACGCGGACCCCGGCGTCGTGGAGCTCGACGAGATCCTTGCGGATGAAGCGTTTCAGCAGACCCATGAGGTCGCGGACTTCGTCGATCGGGCGGCTCCAGTTCTCGGCGGAGAACGAATAGACGGTGAGGTAGTCGAGCCCGAGGTCGATGGCGGCGCGCACCGTGGCGCGCAGGGCCTCAAGGCCGCGGCGGTGGCCCTCGATCCGCGGCAGCCCGCGGGCCGCGGCCCAGCGCCCATTTCCGTCCATGATCAGCCCGACGTGGGACGGCACGCCGGGCGCGCGCGACACGCGCGCCGTCTGTGTCTCCTCGGTCGATCCAGACATCGAGCTTCCCGTGGGCCTTCGCTAGCCACCTTATGGCACAAACAGCGCGTGTCCGTCGCAGGTCGACCGGCCTAAACCTGCATGATCTCGACTTCCTTCTGCGCCAGCGTCAGGTCGATCTCGGACACGAACTGGTCGGTCACCTTCTGGACGTCGCCTTCGAGGCGCTTCTCGTCGTCCTCGCTGATATCTTTGTCCTTGAGCAGCTTCTTCAGCGTGTCGATGCCGTCGCGGCGCACGTGGCGCACGGCGATCCGCGCGTCCTCGGTGTACTTGTGCGCGACCTTGACCATCTCCTTGCGGCGCTGCTCGTTCAGCTCCGGGATGCGGATGCGGAGCGTGGTGCCCTCGGTCGTCGGCGACAGGCCGAGGTTGGAGTTGCGGATGGCCTTCTCGACGGCGCCGACCATGCTCTTGTCCCAGACCTGCACGGAGAGCATGCGCGGCTCGGGCACGCTCAGCGTCGCCACCGTGTTGATGGGCATCTTCTGGCCGTAGGCCTCGACCTCGACCGGCTCCAGCAGGCTCGTCGTGGCGCGCCCTGTGCGCAGGCCGCCGAGCTCCTGCTTGTGGCTCTGCACCGCGCCGCCCATGCGTCGCTTGAGGTCGGCCAGATCGAACGTGTCGGACATCGCTGCGGAACCTCGGCGCGGAATGCGGTGGACGGGGCCGGCGCTACGGAGAGACCGTCGTCGCCTTGGCCCTGCCCTCGAGCGCCGCGCAGATGGCACCCTCGGGCTGAATCGAAAAGACGATTATCGGAATGCGGTTCTCGCGGGCAAGCGCGAAAGCCGCCGTGTCCATGACCGCCAGGTTGCGGGCGATAGCCTCGTCGTGGGTCAGCGTGTCGTAGCGCGTCGCGGAAGGGTCGCGCTTGGGGTCGGCGGAATAAACGCCGTCGACCTGCGTCGCCTTGAGGATGGCGTCGGCCGAGAGTTCGGCCCCGCGCAGCACCGCGCCGGTGTCGGTGGTGAAGAACGGATTGCCGGTGCCCCCGGCGAGGATGACGATGCGGTGCTTGCCCAGATGATGCAGCGCAGCCTGGCGCGAATAGGGCTCGCAGAGCGAGGGCATCGGCACGGCCGACAGCACGCGGGCCGAGCGGCCGGCCTTCTCCACGGCGAATTCGATGGCAAGCGCGTTCATGACCGTCGCCAGCATGCCGATGGAATCGGCGCGCGCCCGCTCGATGCCCGAATCCGCGCCCTTGATGCCGCGGAAGAAGTTGCCCCCGCCGACCACTACCGCGACCTCGATGCCGAGGCGGGCGGCGTTGGCGAGGTCGAGCGCGATCTTGCTCAGGGTGCCGGGGTCGAGCCCATGGCTGCCGTCACCTTGGAGCGCCTCGCCGGACAGCTTGACGACGACGCGCTTCCATCTCGGGTCCGTTCCGCCGTCCGCCATGCCACCCTCGTTCGCCGTGCCCATCGCTTAGGCGGTTCGCGTGCGGCTTTCAACGGCGAGCCTGCCGAAGCGCTTTGGTTCGCGACAGCTCGAGCCGTCTTCAATCACAGCAACTTTTCAATCTGATGCTTCAGAAAAGATCCGGCACATTCTCGAACACTGTAATCGAGACTTTCGTCTGTCGCCACTTCTGCCATTGTCAATAAATACTTTGACCGGTTCTTATCGCCGTCGACGTTCATCATACGGTTGAGCATCCAGATCGTATGCCCCGTCGGCTTGCGCCCCAGCGACTCCAGAAGATGCTCCTCGTAGGCGCCGCGTTAGAAACTTTCGATCGTGTGAACGATGGCCCCGGGACATCCGAACTCATCGAACATCGGATTGGCCTCGAACACGGCGATAAGAGCCGGGATGAATTTGGCGCCGTGCTCCATGTTGCGAATGATGTCACAGACTTCGTCCATCTCATCGAGGTCGACCTACTCCTTCAAGGCATTCAGGCGCTGGTGCACCGCCTCGGTCTGGTCATCCATTCATTCCTCCGGCTTCAGACGGCGGCGCGTTGCCTCCGGCAGCGCCGCAAACCAGTCCGCCTCGTCGCCCGGCTCGGGCAGGAGCGCGCCGTACTCCGCCATCGCCCGCGGCGGCAGTTCGGACAGGTAGACCCAGACGGCGTCCGGCGGGATCGCGAGCACGGCGGTGACCGCCGCAACGATCCGCTCGATCAGCGTTGCCCGGTCGCGTGCGCTACGCCCGGCGCGGATGTGGCCGTGCACGAAGCAGTGGTCGCCCGCGAGCCTGCGGCCACCGAGGAAGCAGCGCGCCGGATCAAGCGGCTCGAACAGCACCTGGGCAAAGTAGCCCTCGGCGCCGGTGACGGCGGTATGCGCCGCGATGATGGCTGCGGCGAGAGCCGCCATGGCCGTCTCGTCGAGACTGGCGGCGCGGCAGATGTAGGTCGGCATCGCGTCTCCTGGCGTTGGCCGACGGTGCTCTCCGCCGAACGCCCGGGGGAACCTCACAAAAACCGTGGCCGTTGACGAACAAAAATAGGATTGCTCGGCTTTCGCCGACATCTTAGATGGCGGCAACGCCTCCGCGCCATCGCCGCGCCCGACGGGCGACATCCATACCCCCGGAGGAAGGATCTTCTCATGAACACCAGCCCGCGCAAGCCTGGACGCCACTTCCTGCAGATCCCCGGCCCGACGCCGATCCCGGATCGCGTCCTGCGCGCCATGGACTATCAGGTGCTCGATCACCGCGGACCGCAGTTCCAGGTCCTTGCGCATCGCGTGCTTGAGAAGATCAAGACGGTCTTCAAGACCAAGAGCCACGTCATCATCTTCCCGGCCTCGGGTTCCGGCGCGTGGGAAGCGGCGATGGTCAACACGCTGGCGCCCGGCGACAAGATCCTGATGTACGAGACCGGGCAGTTCGCCACGCTGTGGAACCAGATGGCCCAGCGCCTCGGCTTCGTAACCGACTTCATCCCGAGCGACTGGCGCACCGGCGTCGATCCGCAAAAGATTTCCGAGAAGCTCGCCGCCGACAAGAATCACGAGATCAAGGCAGTGGGCGTCGTGCACCACGAGACCTCCGGCGGCCTGCTGTCGGACCTCAAGGCAATCCGCAAGGCGATCGACGACAACAACCATCCCGCGCTGTTCTTCGTCGACACGGTTTCGGGGCTGGGTTCGGCCGACTTGCGCCACGACGAGTGGAAGATCGACGTCACCGTCGCCGGCTCGCAGAAGGGCCTGATGCTGCCGCCGGGCCTCGCCTTCAACGCCGTCAGCGCCAAGGCGATTGAGGCCTCCAAGAACAATAAGGCGCCCACCAAGGGCTATTGGAACTGGGAGGATATGCTGGCCGCCAACAAGAACGGCTTCTTCCCCTACACGCCCGCGACGCAGATCCTCTACGGCCTCGATACCGCCGTCGACCTGATGCACGAGGAAGGGCTGGAAAACATCTTCGCCCGCCACAAGCGCCACGGCGAGGCCACCCGCGCCGCCGTCGCGCACTGGGGTTTGGAGAACCTCGCTAAGGAGCCCTACCAGTCGCCGGTCATGACCGCCGTGATGATGCCGGCGGGCAAGGGCGGTGACGCCTACCGCAAGCTCGTGCTCGACGAGTTCGACATGTCGCTGGGCGCCGGCCTCAACAAGATCGCCGACAAGATCTTCCGCATCGGCCACCTCGGCGACACCAACGACCTGACCATCATGGGCGCCCTCGCCGGCGTCGAGATGGGCTTCGAGCTCGCCGGG
>CAXTQM010000243.1:0-4462 GCA_964246205.1 uncultured Beijerinckiaceae bacterium
CTTCGCGAACGCATAGCCGTCGTGGCAAACGACATCGAAGCCGTGGAACGCGTGCAGGACTCCCTCGGCTACCAGGGCGAGGCCGTCACTACGCCGCGCGCTGCTAGGATCGTCCTGTTCTACAGGAACGAACTTCGTGAGTACCTGCTAGCCGAGCTGCGGAAGGCGGCGGGACCTTTGACGGCCCGCGAGCTAGACTTGAGCCGAAAATTGAACACGTCAGTAATTTAGCTCGATTGCCTCACGATCGGAGACGAATTGGGAGCGTTCAATCGGCCGGAGCGGTCGGCGCCTGTCGGCATTTGGCGCTCGATTACCCAGGCGCTTGCATCGCTCGTTGAAACGAGCGTGTCTTAGCGGGCGTGAGCGAAGGCCCGTGAAATATCTCGAAACGCTGTTGGGAGCTTCAATTGGCTGGAGCGGCAATTGCCTACATCCGTGTGTCGACCGCTCGGCAAGGCCGCTCCGGGCTCGGTCTCGAGGCGCAGCGTCGTGCCATCGCCGAGTTCTGCGAGCGCGAGGGTCTCACCGTTGCGGGCGAACTCGTCGAGGTCGAGACGGGCAAAGGCGCCGATGCGCTGGAGCGCCGGCCGCAGCTCGCCGCAGCCCTGGCGACCGCGAAGAAGGCGCGCTGCTCCATCATCGTCGCCAAGCTCGATCGGCTTTCGCGCGACGTCGCCTTCATCGCCGGGCTGATGGCCTCGAGGGTGCCGTTCATCGCCGCGGAGCTGGGTGCCGACGCCGACCCGTTCATGCTGCACCTCTACGCCGCCTTGGCCGAGAAGGAGCGCCGGATGATCTCGGCTCGCACCAAGGATGCGCTGCGGGCGGCGAAGGCGCGAGGGGTCAAGCTCGGGCGGCATGGCGCCGAGCACCTCTCGGTCCTGAACAAGGCCGCAGCGCTGGAGCGGGCGAGGAGCCTTGCGCCGCTGCTCGCCGACATGAAGGTGCGCGGCATGTCCTCGCGAGCGATCGCGGCCGAGCTGACGATGCTAGGCGTGGCGACGCCGTCCGGCGGCCGATGGCATCCGCAGACGGTTATGCGCGCCTTGAGCCGAGCCGAAGGCACAACGGCTTGAAAGACGTGAGCTGCTTACCAAGCCTAAAGCCGAAAATTGAACACCGTCAGTTAGCTCGATTGCCTCACGGTCGGAGGCGATGCGGTGGTTTGAGAGGCCGCTGGGTGGGCGTTGCACCCGCAGATGATCATGCGGGTTTGAAGCCGGCCTAAGGCGCAACGGCTTTAGGGCGCAATCTGCTTGCCGAAGTCCGTTGCCGAAAATTGAACGCCGAGACTGCGGCAGTGGGATCAACCGCATGGCTAGACGCTTGATCAGGTGCTTGCATCGCTGCGCGGAAAGAGCGTGTGTGATGCGGCGATGCGCTAGAAGCTGATCGCGAGCAAGCAGGTTCCAGCCGCAGGCGCGCGACTGCGAACCTTCCTCCAGTGAGCCGGCCATCTGGCCGGCAATCCGCTGGAGATTACCGATGAAGCTCACCGACACGCAGACCGCTGCTCTCACCGCGGCTGCGGCACGCCCTGACGGCGCGATCCTGCCCTTGCCGGCGCATATCCGCGGCGGCGCCATCGGCAAGGTCTGCGACGCCCTGTTAGCCAAGGGCCTTGCCGTCGACGCCGGTCCGCCAGGCCAGCAGACCCTGATCATCGCCGACGATGGTCGCCTGGCGCTCGGCCTCGAAATCGCGCCTAAAGCCTCAGCGGAGACCAAGCCGAAGGAGGGCCGCGCCGGGACAAAGCAGGCGCGGCTCGTCGCGATGCTCGAGGCGCCAGACGGTGCCAGCACCGAGCAGATCGTCGCCGCCTTCGGCTGGCAGCCCCACACCGTGCGCGGCGCGATCGCCGGCGCGCTCAAGAAGAAGCTCGGCTTGCAGATCGGGTCCGAGCCGGTCAAGGGTCGCGGACGCGTCTACCGCATCATGCCGTGATCGCGCGAAGTCGGGTGAGGCGCATTGAGTTCGGAAGCGCGGCAGGAGCTCGTCCGGACCGCCTTCATAGGGTCTCCTTCATCACTGTCCCCGCCTTCAAGCTTTCGAGCCGCGGGGCCAATCGAGCGTGAGCGCCAGCTTGCCGAGATGGCCTCCGTCTTTGATCGCGCGGTAGCCTTGGGCGACGTCCCGTAGCGGATAGCTCTCGTGCAGCACCGGTTTGATCCGGTGATCCGAGATCGCGGCTGATGCGTCCTCTAGGTCCTGCGCCGAGCCGGTGTTGCTGCCCTGGATGCGCAGCGCCTTGTTGATCACCTGGAGCAGGTCGATCTCGACGCTGCCGCCGGACAGGAAGCCGATGCTGTAGATACCGCCGCCGACGCGAGTCGCGGCGATCGACCGGTTGAAGGTCGCCGAACCCGCCGTCTCAAGCACGAGGTCGGCACCGCGCCCGCCGGTGAGGTCCAGCACGGCCTCATCCCAGGCCGCCCTTTCCTTGTAGTTGATCCCATGATCGGCGCCGAGCGACATGGCGCGCTCGAGCTTCCGGTCCGAGGACGAGGTGACCACGACCCGCGCACCCCGCGCCTTGGCAAGCTGTAGCGCAAAGATTGAAACGCCGCCTGTCCCGATGACGACGACCGTGTGGCCCGGTCTGACGCCGCCGAACTCGAGCGCGTTCCAAGCCGTCGTCGCCGCGACGGGCAATGTGGCCGCCTCCTCGAAGCTCAAGTGATCCGGTACCCTCACCACGGTGTCGGCCGGAATGGCGGCCAGCTCCCGCAGAGCCCCAGGCAAACTCACGCCGCGCATGGCGTCGGCGCGCAGCGCCGAGATGCGTCCGCTCGGCCACAAGCCTTTGGGATGCACCATGACCCGATCGCCCGGCCGCAGCGTCTCGACGTCCGGTCCGACTGCGACGACGTCCCCGGCCCCGTCGGCGACTGGCACCAGCGGAAAGCTCGGCGGCGGGAACAGCCCGGTTGCCACCGCTACGTCGAGAAAGTTGAGGCTTGCCGCGCGCATCTGGACGAGGACCTCGCCGCGCCCGGGTCGTGGGTCCGGCAGCTCGACCGACACGAGCGCGCTGATCGAGGGACCGGTCAGATGGAACGCCTGCATGATATCGCCTCCTACGCTGCCGATCTACAGCTTGCCTCCTGGACAACAATCTGCGTATCGGTCTGATCATAGATGTCTGTGACGCAGCAATTGCGCGACGGAACGCATTTCGATGAGCTACTCGCCTTCGTGGCGATCGCGGAGGCCCTGTCCTTCAAGCGCGCCGCCGTGCGCCTCGGCCGCGACGCCACCCTGCTGTCGCGGCGGCTTCGCGCTCTCGAGGCGCGGTTAGGCGTCCGCCTTCTTGAGCGCACGACGCGACGGGTGGCTCTGACGCAGGCAGGAAGCCTCTATCTCGACCGGGCGGCGGCGATCGTGCGTGCCTTGGAGGAGGCCGACCACGAGGTCGCCGGCTTGGCGGCGGAAGAACCGAGGGGCCATCTGCGGCTCGCTCTGCCGGGGTCGTTCGGCCGCCTCTGGTTGATGCCGGTAATCGCCGACTTTCTCGCCGCCCATCCGAAGGTGACGATCGAGGCGGAGTTCTCAAACCACATGGTCGATCTGATCGGCGAACGCTTCGACCTCGCCGTCCGCCTTGGTGCGCACGAGACTTCGAGCCTCGTCGTTCGCAGGATCGGTGCGCGCCGCCGCCTGCTGTGCGCTTCGCCCGCCTACCTGGAACGACATAGCGCTCCGCAGCATCCCCACGAACTCGCCGGCAGAAGCTGTCTGGTCTTCGCCGGCCTGCGTCGATGGGAAATGCGGGATGGCAGGGGCACACCGGCACGCGTCGAGGTCACGGGTCCGTTCGTCGCCGACGATGTCGAGGCGCTGATCGCCGCGGCGGAGGCGGGCTTGGGCATCCTGCTCACCACCGATTGGGCCGCTGCCACCAGTATCCGCGAAGGTCGCCTTGTGCAGGTGCTTGCCGAGTGGGCCCTCGTCGACGATGGAGCGATCTCCATCGTCACGCCGTCCGGTAGCCATCACGCCAGCAAAACGCGCGCGTTCTCGGACTTCCTCGCCGATCGGCTGCGACAGGCGCTCTGGTCGCGCGCTTAGATGCTTCGCCGTCCACCGACATCTTCAGGCGCCGTTCCACCAATGCTGCACTTGTCCCCTTCACTCGCGGCGCCGCAGGGTGCCAGCACCGAGGAGATCGTCGCCGCCTTCGGCTGGCAGCCCCACATAGTCCGCGGAGCGATCGCCGGCGCACTCAGGAAAAAGCTCGGCCTGCAGATTGGGTCTGTGGCGGTAGAGGGTCGCGGACGCGTCTACCGCGTCATGCCGTGATCGCGCGAAACCGGGTGAATTGTCTCGAACTTGAAGCCAATTGCCTGCTTGTTTCGGCCCTGGAGCTCCGTTGACTGTCGCTGGGTGTCGAGCGAACGTCCGATGCACGCCGCGGGCCCGTATGGAGATACGCTGAGCAGGTCCAATTCGGCATGGCGCA
>CAXTQM010000244.1:0-4455 GCA_964246205.1 uncultured Beijerinckiaceae bacterium
CAATTGCCTCCTCGACGCAGAATCCGCCAGCCTCGAACGTCCGCTTTTGGCGCAAAGCGGCCCGGCTGCTCTGCGACAAGCACGAACCCGCTTCGCGGGAGTCCACGCGGCGAGACGGTGCGTAGACATGGTCGTTAGCGGAGGTTGAGAGGAGCCGGGTCGGGCTCCGAGCATGAAGGCTCAACCTTCAGCTCGAGGACGATCCGATGTCCAACCAACCCATCCTGCGCCCCGTCAGCCCGCTGCGCCGACGCATGCTCGAAGACATGGCCATGTGCGGCCTGCGCGAGGAGACGCAGCGCGACTATCTCCGGGTCGTGAGCGGCTTCGCGATCTTCCTCGGTCGTGCCCCCGACACGGCGGCGCCTGATCCCTAAGGATTGTTCGACGATGCTTGGGCCCCGGCGCCGCCTCGGGCAAAGATTCGACCTCCTCGATGCTCAGCACGTTGGGGAGCTTGCGGGAGTGTTGCACCAGGACGACGCGCCGCGACAGGTTGAGCCGACCGGGGGGGGGCACGGTGAAGAAGAGGCGCATCGCAGACACCGAGCAATTAAATGTCGCCGGCTGCACGCCGCTCTCGGCCTGGTGGACCTGGAAGCGGCGGATGTCCTCAGCCGTCTCTGTGTCGGGGGTGCTGTGGATCGGCGCGGTGCATGGACCCATCATCGGCGCCGAAGGCTGAACCCATTCGATCCAACATTTATGAACGATTGGAGATAGCTGCAGAACGCCCACTGGGGTCTCGTTCGACGCCTATTGGGGGTCAAATGCCGTGCCGATTCACCATGCCCTCGCGCGAGCGCCCCTTCATGGGGACCAGCTTTTGAGGCTCGAATCGCGACCCGGTACGAGAAGCACGCCGCCAACTTCCTCGCCCTCATCAAGCTCGCTGCTTCCCGCATTTGGTTGCGCGCTTATGAGTCGGTGACCTAGTTGGCTGCAGCAATCCCAACAGTAGCCGAGCTGCGGCGCGTTCTAATCGCGAACCTTAATCCGAACGCGCTTGCGAATCCGAGCATGGCGATCGTCGCGTAAGCGATCGCCATCGCGGTCGTCGTCGCAATCGGCCCGCCCACGGCTAAAGGGACGTATGAGAACGCTAGAGTTGGCCAAAGCGCCGGCGCGAACGCGAGGTAGAGCCACTGCGTGTCCCAAGGTGCAACGTGCCCGAATGCGGCGCAGCGTCCCAACAGGATCAGGAGGGTGAGCTCGACAGCGCAAGCCGCATAGAAGCTCCGTTGTGCTAGCGATTGAAGATCGCCTTCATCAAGGGTGAAGGCGACGAGAAGGCTGGTCGCCGCCACACAGATGGCGCAAGCGATGGTTGTCGCGCGCAAAGGCAGCCCCTGCTCGAGGCGCATTAGATCGCGCGGAGCGCGCAACGCGAGAGTTCCCGTCGCGAGGCCCCAGAAGACCGAGCTTCTCGGAAGTGGATGTGCGCCATCCCGCCAAGCGTGGATCAGGTCTAGACCGAATGGGCCTAGGCAGCCTTCATTGAGAGCTACGATCGTGGCCAGGATGGCTAAAATTCGAAGCACGGCCGTAGGTAGGATCGATCTCGGCTCGTGGAAGCCAAGGTCGCGTTTCCCGACGCTCAACATCCAGCAAGACATGAGCAGGATCGTCTCCGGAACAAGAAACATGGCGACGACCAGGTTAACCTCGTCCAGCTTCAAGCCGGTGGCGCCGAACAAGAGCCATTGCGCCCGGAGCGCTGGCGCCGTCAGAAGCGATGCGAACGTGAGCGCCATCCAACCCATGTGGCTTCGATAGTCTCGGGCACGGATGGCCAAAATTGCCAGCGTCAGCTCGGACAACGTAAGGCCGCAGAGCGACATCAGACCGATGCCGAAGCCTGCGCCAGACAACGACGCGGAGAGCGGATGCGACATTTGCACGATGATCGATCCGATCATCGAAGCGGCGACGAGCAGAACGACGAGCGCACCCATGGCTCGATGGATCACCGGCCAGCGGCGACGAACGCGCGGGATGAACTGGGTTGTTGCCGCGAGAAGCGCCGCGCCACCTGCAATCGTATGCAGGCTTAAGCTGCGTAGAGCGTGCGAATAGATGGGATGTTGAGCCTCGCTGGAACGCGGGCCGAAGGAGTAGTCGGCGGACGTAAACGCGCCTTGTATGCTCGCCCAGATATCGTGGGTGTCGGATGCGACAGCCAGCGGAAACAAGGCCGCCATAACCGCGAAGGCGATGCAGAAAAGCGCGCCGACGCACCACGCTGCCGAAACGATGGCTAGTCGGCGGCCACTCAGACGTTCACCAGGATCCTGGCTCGCGATAACAGACATGACGCATTCCTAAACAGATGCAGTAGCGATACCATTCCTAAAACGATTGCAACAATGGCGCATTTCGGCCGATGAACTCGGCGGCAAACAAGTGCCTGCTTGCGTCGACGCAAAAGTCGGAAGAGCTGACGAGACGTTGATACTGAACACCTCATTGGCCCGGTGGGCCGATCGCTCACCGAAGTCCGGGACTTCCACTTGGCAATTGTCTTCGGGTTGACCCCGTAGCGCTTCGCAAGCGCTCTCAGGCTCTCTTGACTACGTTGAATCGCTCGACGGACCGCCTCCGTCGTCGTGGCGCTCCCGTGGAGTATCTGGCCCATAGCGCATCCTTCCAAGCCCCGGAGAAGGTTGCACCATCAAAACTCGGGATCAAACACCTAGAAAGGATTGGAGCAGGTCCGCAGCGGGATGCGCAAGGCGCCTTTGTCTCCGAACGTCCCCAGATGCAGAGCGGCATCTCTAAGACCCATCCCCGAGCTGCAGTTCTTCTTCGCCTCGCAGATGGACATCACCGACCGCGTCGAGGTGCAACTGTTTCTGACGAGCCAGCGCGAACTGCTCGAGCGGGAGGTGGCACGCCGCACCAAGGACCTGCAGGACGCGCTCGCGGCCAAGACGATGCTGATCCACGAGGTCGACCACCGCGTGAAGAACAACCTGCAGATGATCGGCTCCCTCCTCGCGATGCAGTCGAGGGGCGTCAAGGATCCCGTCGCCAGCGACATCCTCAAGGGAGCGCTGCAGCGGGTCGAGGCGATCGGCACCGTTCACCGCCAGCTCTACCAGACGTAGAGGTCACGAGCCTGCAGCGGGATGTCGGACGCTGGGAAATGCAGGCCGAGGAAGGACTGGTCCCAGTCCTCGACCCTGTCCTCGGCGATGGCCTTGCCGTCCCATCGCTCATCGAAGCGGTAGACCAGGACCCGTTCGTAGCCGGAGATCGCGCGGATGCCGGCGACGGCGACCTGGGCGAGGGCCTCGACGTCGCCCGCCGACGCACGAAAGCGGCTAATCGCCCGCTGCAGGGCACGAGCCGCGACGAGCGCCTCGTCCCCCTCACGCTCGTCCGGCAGCTCCAGCTCGACCAGGATCAAGCCGTCAAGCAGGTGCCAGGCTGCCGGATGGGTCCAGCAGCCAAGCCAGGATGCCGGAAAGCTTGAGCTCGCCGGGGGCGATGAAGTCGAAGACGTTGAAGTCAGGCGCGAGCCGACGCGCGTAAGTACCGCGCGCATCGACAAAGGCGTGCCGTTGGTCGTTCAGGGACCGTAACAGCGCTTCCGTGCTCAAGGCGTGCTCCGACAAGCAGGTCCGCGGAATATGCCGCTGTCATGCTCCCGCACACCAGCCGGCCTTTCGTCCGGGTGCCGCCGAGAGGAAGCCGGATCGACGACGCTGTGGAGCCCATCCTAGGCTGGAGCCGCGGACGACGGCGGCTCCAGGTCGTTGACGAGCCTCGAAGCGCATCGGAGATCAGGCATGGCGATGACTTTAGCTTTTACTGAAGGCAATGACTACCGATACATTGGCGAAGCGGTTGGTGCCGTGGGGAAACCTGGCAGGAGGCGACGCCTCGCAATATGCACTAATCGCGTTGAGGTGTTACCAGTAAACGAGCGTCCGCGAGTGTCTGCTGCCCCCTCCGCGCAGGTTGATTTGACACTCCAGCAGGGGTTTTCCCCTCTGCGCGAGAAACCAAATCAACTCAAATCAACCTTCAGCCGGCTGATTGCGGGTCGATTGGACCTTATAGCAAAAAGCAATTTCGATCTGCGCGGGCAAACATCTCGCTTCAATCGACTTCAAACGCCCGATTGCGCAGTCGCTTGCATCGCTCGCTGAAACGAGCGTGTCTATCGGGTTGGAGCGAAAGGCAGTGAATTGTCTCGAATTGCAATTGGGAGCGTTCAATTGGCCGGAGCAGCGATCGCCTACATCCGCGTGTCAACCGCTCGGCAGGGCCGCTCCGGGCTTGGTCTCGAGGCGCAGCGTCGTGCCATCGCCGAGTTCTGCGAGCGCGAGGGTCTCGCTATCACGGGCGAGTTCGTCGAGGTCGAGACTGGCAAGGGCGCCGATGCGCTGGAACGCCGGCCGCAGCTCGCGGAGGCGCTGGCAGCTGCGAAAAAGGCGCGCTGCTCCATCA
>CAXTQM010000245.1:0-4432 GCA_964246205.1 uncultured Beijerinckiaceae bacterium
GACCGCACCCACCGGCGCACGGGGCAACATCCTCATCCTCAAGTTCTGCGACGGGCCGCTGGCGGATCTCGTGACGAACCCGTCGAAATGGGTCGAGTCCAACACCTTCTCCGTGGCCGGGCAGGGCGATGGGGCCGTGGCGCTGACGGCGCTCTCGCAGGAGCTGCAGAGCTACATCGACGACGGCATCGCGGCCTACGAGGTGCGGCACGACGACCTCTACGCGAACTTCGCGCGCATCGTCCGCGACCCCTTCTGGCAGGGTGCCCTCGTGCTGCGCGCCAGGATGGCGGCGAGCGGACTGCCGGCGCAGATCGAGGGCCTCGCGGCCGGCATCGATTTCACGCGGTTCGAGGCCCACCATTTCGGCGTGACCGCGAGCCGCGTCGTCGTCGACGGCACCAGCGTCTCGATCGCCACGCCCTCGAGCCTGTTCGCGCTGGTCGACTACGTGCTGCCGGCGTACCGGCAGAACGTCGCCGACGGCGGCAGCCCCGACATGCCGGTGCCGCTGCCGGGCGACGGCGACTTCGCGTTCGCCGTGCTGCAGCTGCAGGTGCTGTTCGAGAACGCCGCGGTCAAGGATTTCCGCAGCCACATCCAGCTCACGTCCAGCCGGTGGTTCGGCTCGCGTGTCACCGCGGCCTACGCCGCCATCGGCACGCTGCCGGTGCGCGCCGTGGTGCTGCGCGGCAGCTACCAGCGCCAGGGCGAGACCGCGCTCTACGTCTTCGAGCAGAACGCGACGACCGTCATGGCACTGGCGAGCGACGTGCTGCTCGCCGTGGCGCTCGACCGCGTGGTCTTCAACACGCTGAGCAACGGCGCCGACGGCACGGTGCGCAGCCGCTTCCTGGTCTGGGGGACCTTCGAGTTCGCGGTTCTCGGCACGACAGACGAGGGCGCCTTTCATCCCGTCGACCTGCTCTCGTTCGGCCTCGCCGCCGGCCAGCTCCCGACCACGAGCCCGTGCGGCCTGAAGTTCTCCGGGCTCGACATCGCGATGGCCTCGCCGGTTGGCACGCCGAACGCCGTGACCTTCGCCGTCGAGACCGGCAAGCTCGCGCTTGACGCCGGAGCCAGCGTGCGACGCCCGGGGAGCCTGCATGCCGACCTCGCGCTGGAGGTCGAGGGCTTCATCGCCGGGCCGGGGGACAGGCGGCCGATCGATTTCGGCTACCTGCCGGTCGGCGTCGAGACCAGGACCAAGGCGATCGCCGGCCCGTGGTGGGGCGTGGTCTACAAGATCAACATGGGCTCGCCCGGCGCGCTCGTGGGCAAGGCCGGCTTCGCGTCGCGCCTGCTGGTGGCCTGGGCGCCGACCACGCTGCCGGGCGACGCTGCGGCCGCTCTCTTCGTCGGCCTGCAGCTCCCGGGTGCCGCGCCCGGCGCCAAGCTGCTATCGCTGCAGGGCGTGCTGAAGCTCTCGCTCGACGCCATTACGCTGCGCCGCGAGGCCGTGACCGCAACGCGCGAAGCCTTCGTGCTGCGGCTCTCCGACATCGGCCTGACTTTCCTCTCGATCGTCAAGCTGCCGACCGACCCGATCAATTTCTTCCTGTTCGGTGACCCCAGCGGGTCAGGCAGCATCGGTTGGTACGCGGCCTATGTGCAGAAGGCGGATGCGGACAAGCCGGAGCAGGACCTAGCTGCTCTTGCTTTTCAAGAGAATACAAGGATGCCTGATGCCCACTAGGATCCTCGTCTGGAACATCCAGAAGTTTTCGAAGCCCAAGATCTACAACGCCGACACGCGCAGGGGGAAGCGTTGCGAGAAAGGCACGAGCATTTCCAAGAGCGATGCGGCCTTCGACAGGCTGGACTACATCACGACCCACATTGATCTCGATGTCGCCGGCGTTCCTACGCCCCCTGACATCATTTTCATCGTCGAGCCGCAGTCCAAGGTAGGTACGCGCGGACATCTCGCTCTCGGCAAGGGTGCGGTCGGCCTTCGCGACCTGCTCGACGAAATCCGGCATTGCACCGGCGTCGCGACTTGGATGATGGTTCCCCCTATCCTCGCAAGCACGAAAGAGAGCGTTGGAATATTCTACAACAGCGCAACGCACGCCTTTACGGGGCCTTGGCAATGGCCCGGCGGAAACGGTCCTGCCTTCGATCCTGCCGCCGCGCTCGCGAGAAGGAACTATCCTGCGGTTTACAAAAATCGAATGCCTGACCGCCCGGTTCCGAACAACGATCCGTTGACGCCAAACGGCGGTGTGAATGAGCGGCGCGCGGCCGGGTGCGCCACCGGCTCCCATCGATGGCTATGCAGGCTATTTCACGACATTGATGCGGCCCCGCAAGAAAGCGAAATACAACGAGAAGCCAACGGTCGGGCAGGCGTTTTATCAAGGCTATCTCTACGCAGACCAAAGCATCAC
This sequence comes from uncultured Beijerinckiaceae bacterium, assembly GCA_964246205.1. GTDB lineage: Bacteria > Pseudomonadota > Alphaproteobacteria > Rhizobiales > Beijerinckiaceae > RH-AL1. The sequence goes on from CAXTQM010000245.1 coordinate 2,391, forward strand.
AGATCCCGAAAGAAGGTTCTGGTCCATCGACAACGTCATCGTACGTTATGGCGGCGCGGCTGCCGGCGGACCTCTCGCAAACACGACGATCTTGAATGGTGTCGTGGGCTCTCCCTTCGATCGCTTTCTACCTAGTCCGGGTACGCCACCGCCAGGCCACTACGAATTTCCGATCTGGATGGATGGCGCGACCTTCTCTCTGCCGCTTGGCCCGCTCCTGCAATCCTCGCCGTGGGTGCCAGGAGACGAAAAGCATTTTCGTACGTGGCGCAACTACGGGCGTATCCGGAGCACCAGCGACCATTGCGCCATTGTGGCCGACCTTTAGTCTAGCGAGCGTGTGAGATGGCCGACGAGTCTCTCGAGAAGCTGCGGCAGGCCTTTTTGAAGGCCGAGACTGGTTCGATCACCCTCGATCCAGCGCTCTGGATCTCTGCAGGCCTGACCTCCCGGCTGGTTTCGCGATGCTGCTCGCGAGTGCTTTCAAGATTGACTCCGGCGGTCTCCAGCTTTCGTTTAGCACGACCGACGTCGGGCCAATCGAAGGCGGCCGCTTCTCAACCCGGGAAGTGGCTTTCGTCTTTCTCAATGCTGCCAGGGGTTCAGTCAGGGCGAGGATCGTTTGCAGATCGGTCGAAGGTGAAACACCATTGATCGTCATGCCCTTCACGGTGGAGGGCTGGACGTTGTCCGATCGCTTCCCGTTCCTCGAAGGCGCGGTCTACTCTATGTTCCAGGTGGCCCAGCCGGCGTTCGTCTTCGCTTCTACCAAAACCACTTTCCGCGATGATCGTCTTGGGACGACGATCCCGCTCGGCGGCGGACTGACCATGTCAGGACTGCTTGATGTTCCGGCAGCTAGCATTCCATATTTAGGACTGCTTTCCGGCCTTCCAAAAATATCGACAAGCCTGGGACTGTATGGAGCGATCGACGTCGGCAAGGCCGATGGCGAGGTCTTGCTACTACCAGAGATGTCGCTTGAAGCACCGCTTGGCTTGGACAATTCGTTGAAGCTCTTCTTTCTCGATGTGAGCCGACCTAGACTGGGTTACAGGGTCACGACATCCTTCGACCAAGTGGGCAAGGATGACAGCGACGACAGCGAGAGTCATGAAGCCTACCAGGATGACGCCTTTTACTTGGCCGTCGATCTGGCTCTGCAAAGCTCGAAAACGACTGTTGTTTTCGCGGTTGAACTCTCGATCAAGCCGCCGCGACGAAAGGCTTCGACGTCCTTCCATTTCGAGGTTTCGGCTCCGGACCAGACAGCGCTGCTGACCCCAGATGCCGTCATGACGTTGCTGGCCGGTGACAATTATTTGGATGGTGCTCCTTCAAGCCTGCAATCTGCCCTCGCGTCGGTCGGCTTCGAAGGCGCGACGATCGGTGGGCGCCTTTCGCCGCCGGTGATCACAAGCCTGGGTGTCCGGCTGGGTAGCTCTGGAGCGCCGGTCACCTTCTTCTCCGATCCTACGACGCAAGCGAAATTCGAGATTGAGTCTTTTTCGCTGATCTTTGTTGTCCGTAGCCCCTTTGACGCCACGGCCCGGGAGACCAATGCGAGCATCGAGGCCGCGTTCACGCTCTTTCCCGACATCTTCCGAAAGGAAAACGGCGAGCCCGGTGGCGTCTTCGAGGTGGATATCGGCTCCAATCTGGATTTCGAGGGAAGCTTTACCGGAAAAGTCTCTTTCGAGGACATCGTCGATCATGTGACAGAAGGCGCTGTCGGCCTCCCCAACGGAGTCGCTATCGAGTTTTACAACATCTATCTCATCGTCGGGTCGAGCACGAAAACCTACGCGCTGCAGTTCGAGGTCGACGCCAGCCTGGAAGTGCCGTTCTTCGCCGACGGCGACAAGCCGCTGATCCAGGTGGTCGGCATGCAGTTCGCGCTCGGCGCCAGCACGCCGAAGGCCGAGGCCGGCGATCGAGCCGGTGTAGACCGTGCGCGCGCTGGTGCCGGCCTCGGCCTTCGGCGTGCTGGCGCCGCCCGCGATCACGACAGCCCCGGCCGCGATCGGCCCAAAGGTCGCCTG
>CAXTQM010000246.1:0-4398 GCA_964246205.1 uncultured Beijerinckiaceae bacterium
CGTTGTAGGCCCAGTCGAGGTACCAGTCGGGCGAGGTCTCCTGCTGGCGGTCGACCGGCGTCGCCGGGTTGCGCTGGGCGGCGTAGATCTGCCCGGCGGTGAGATAGCCGGCCTCGACCATGTTGTTCAGCACGTCGTTGGCCCGCGCGCGCGCCGCCGGCAGGTTGATGTGGGGAGCGTATTTGGTCGGTGCCTTGAACAGGCCGGCGATCATCGCCGCCTCCGGCAGGGAGAGGTCGCGCACCGACTTGCCGAAGTAGAACTCGGACGCCGCCTGCACGCCAAAGGTGCCGCCGCCGAGGTAGGCGCGGTCGAGATAGAGGCTCAGGATCTCGCGCTTGGTGAGATGCGCCTCGAGCCACAGCGCCAGGAAGGCTTCGTTGACCTTGCGCGGCAGCGTGCGCTCGTTGGAGAGGAACAGGTTCTTGGCGAGCTGCTGGGTCAGCGACGAGCCGCCCTGCCGCACGGTGTCGGAGCGCGAGTTCACCAGCAGCGCTCGCATCGTTCCGATGACGTCGATGCCGTAGTGATCGAAGAAGCGCCGATCCTCCGTTGAGATCAGGGCGTGGATCAGGTTGGGCGGCAGCTCGTCGAACGGCACGGCGTCGTCGTGGCGGATACCGCGGCGGCCGACCTCCTGGCCGTAGCGGTCCTGGAACACCACGGCGAGGTCCTGCTTCTTCAGCCAGTCGTCGGAGGTGAGCTCGAAGGCCGGAATGGCCAATGCCAGCAGCACCAGCCCACCTGCGATCGAGAGGGTGAAGAACTCGCAGCCAGCCTCCACGCCGATGCGGCGCAGGCCAATGACGTGGAAGCGCTCCATGAACAGGGCAAAACGCTCGTAGCCGCCCGAGGCGCTGTGTCCGCTGCCCCAGACCGAGGAGTCGATCCAGGAATCGAAGGCGAGCATGGCGCGGCGACCGCGCTCCAGGCGCGGAGAATCGCGCAACCGCTCGATCTGGGCGCGACGCGAGTCAAGCCACGGCCGCCGCCGTTCGGACCAGCGGGCGACGGCGTCGATCCAGGGACCGATCAGCCAGCGAAGGAACCAGTGCGCGAGCTTCTTCAAACGGCGCGACCCTCGAGTATGGCGGCCTTGACCGGGCAGCTGGCGAAGCGCAACGCTCGGGCGCCCCGCAGGAGCTTCCGCGCAAACCGCATGCCGCCTCGCCCGTACCGCGACGATACAGGAATTGATGAAACAAGGCAGCCGAAAGATGGCGGCGCGCCCTCGCACTCTCTCGCCGAGCGCTTCTGGGAGACCAAGACGCTCGAGCAGATGGACGCCGCCGAGTGGGAGGCGCTATGCGATCGCTGCGGTCGCTGCTGCCTGGTGAAGCTCGAGGATGAGGACAGCGGGCAAATCGTCCACACCGACGTCGGCTGCAAACTGTTCGATGCCGGCGCTTGCGGGTGCGCCGACTACGCGCGGCGGCAGCGCAAGGTGTCGGACTGCATCAGGCTGACGCCGGCGCAGGTCCGCTCGCTGCGCTGGCTGCCGGGCAGCTGCGCCTACAAGCTCGTCGCCGACGGGCGACCGCTGGAGGCATGGCACCCCCTCGTTTCGGGCTCTCCGGAGAGCGTGCATGAGGCCGGGATCTCGGTCCGCGATCGGCTCGGCGGCACCGAGCGGACCGTCAAGGTGCGAGATTACGTCGACCACATCGTCGACTGGGACGAGCTGTCGCCGGCACCGCCCTCTTGACCTATGTCGGATGCGTTCATGACGCATTCAGCGCTCGACCTTACACCTTGAGACAATGCGTACCGCGGCACTCGCACTCGCCTGCTTCATGGGCGCCGCTGCGCGCGCAGCGGCGGGCGAGACCGCGCCTGCCTATAATCTGCCGCCTTTCGCCGGTCCCGGCCCCACGGCGGAGCCCGCGCCCGCCGGCGCTACGCCCGAAACTCGCGCCTTCACCGCGGCTCGGCCTCGCGCGGAAGCGCCCAGCCAGCAGCACGGTCGCGTCTGCCTGAGCCAAACCGAGGCGCGCGAGAAGATCACGCAGCTCCGCCTCACCGATCCCGTGAGCGCGACGCACGCCGGTCGTTCGGAGGGGGAAGCGCTGCGGACGCGGCTGTGCCGCTGGAAGCAGGACAAATTCGTCTACGAGGTCTACGTGCTGCGCCGCGACGGCCGCGTCGTGCACCTCTACATCAACGCCCAGAATGGCCAGTCCGTCAGCGCGGCGGACATGGCGGAACGCAAGTAGGAGAACGCACGTGCGGCTGTTGGTCGTGGAGGACGACGCCGATCTCAACCGGCAGATCGTCAGGGCGCTCGAAGAGGCGGGCTACGTGGTCGATCGCGCCTTCGACGGCGAGGAGGGGCAGTTTCTCGGCGAGACGGAGCCCTACGATGCCGTGGTGCTCGATCTCGGCCTGCCGAAGAAGGACGGGATTTCGATCATCGGCGAATGGCGCAAGGCTGGGCGCTCGATGCCGATCCTGATCCTCACCGCGCGCGACCGCTGGAGCGACAAGGTCAAGGGCTTCGACGCCGGCGCCGACGACTACGTCGCCAAGCCCTTCCACATGGAGGAGGTGCTGGCGCGGCTGCGGGCGCTGCTGCGCCGCTCGGTAGGCCACGCCTCCAGCGAGTTCACCTGCGGTCCGGTGCAGCTCGACACCCGCGCCTCGCGCGTCTCGGTCGACGGCAACCCGATCAAGCTGACCAGCCACGAGTATCGGCTGTTGTCGTACCTGATGCACCACGCCGGGCGGGTGGTGTCGCGCTCGGAGATCGTCGATCACCTCTACGACCAGGATTTCGATCGCGATTCCAACACCATCGAGGTCTTCGTCGGGCGGCTGCGCCGCAAGCTCGGCGTCGACATCATCCAGACCATGCGCGGCCTCGGCTACCTCGTGAACGTCGACGGCGCTCCGGCCGACGGCACCCCGAAGTCGGGGCGGCCCGCCGCCGGGAGGGGCTGAACGTGGCCATTGCGCACGCGCTTATCCTCGGCCGCGAAGCGGGGGAGTGGGACCATGCGCAGCATGGTGGAGAGAGCCCCCGCCGCCTCGACCTCGCCGATGGATCGGGCTCACCGAACATCCTTGCTAAAGCGCCGGCCGACCTTTCCGACGCCTTCCCCCCGCTGTGCGGGGGAGGATCGGCGACCTGATCCATGTGGGGCGATCCGCGCCGTCGCTCGATCGCCACGCGCCTGTTCGTCTCGGCGAGCGTGCTCAGCGTAGTCGTGCTGCTCATCGCCGGCCTGATCCTCACAGCCGTCTACCGCAGCTCGACCGAAGCCGGCTTCGACGAGCGGCTGGGCGTCTACCTGCGCGCGCTCGTCGCCGACCTCGCCGCAGACCGGCCCGACGACGACAAGGCTCCCGACATCGGCCAGCTCGCCGATCCGCAGTTCGAGCTGACGCTTTCGGGCTGGTACTGGCAGATCACCCGGCTCGACGGCTCCAAGCCGGAGATCAAGGCGTCACGCTCGCTGTTCGCCGCACGGCTGCCGCGCCTCGCCGAGGCCGGCGTGCCCGGCGGCATGGGCGGTGCGCGCCGCGGCTACGTCAAAGGGCCGGACGACCGGCCGCTGCGCATGGTCGAGCGGGTGATCGACACCGGCGACCAGGGCATCTTCCTGGTGCAGGTCGCGGCGACCACGGAGGAGATCGAGGCGCAGATGCGTCGCTTCGAGGTCGAGCTCGCGGTCACCTTCGCGATTCTCGCCATCGTGCTCGCGCTGTCGTCGCTGCTGGCGCTGCGCTACGGCCTGATGCCGCTGCGCCGCCTCCAGGTCGGCGTCGGCGCGATCCGGCGCGGCGAGAGCGAACGCATCGAGGGCGTCTACCCGGTCGATCTGGCGCCGCTCGCGAGCGAACTCAACCTCATGATCGAGGCCAACCGCGACGTCGTCGAGCGCGCCCGCACCCAGGTCGGCAATCTTGCGCACGCGTTGAAGACGCCGCTCAGCGTCATCATCAACGAGGCCGAGGTGGAGCAGGGGCCCTTCTCCGAGAAGGTCTCGGAGCAGGCGGGCGTCATGCGCGACCAGGTGACCTACTACCTGGAGCGAGCGAGGGCGGCGGTGGCGGCGCGCAAGATCGGCAGCGCCACGGAGGTGACCCCCGTGGTTCAGGGCCTGGTGCGCACCTTCGCCAAGATCTACGGCCCTCGCGACGTCGTCTTTTCGCAGCACGGGGCGGAGAACGTGCGCTTCCTCGGCGAGAGGCAAGACCTCGAGGAGATGATCGGCAACCTCGTCGACAATGCCGGCAAGTGGGCCGCGCACGCCGTCACGATCGGTGTCGGCCCGGAATATCGAGATGCCACGTCCGAGCGCCCGTTCTTCCGCATCACCATCGACGACGACGGGCCCGGTCTAAGGCCGGAGCAGCGCGCCGCCGCGATCCGGCGCGGCGAGCGCCTCGACGAAACCA
>CAXTQM010000247.1:0-4395 GCA_964246205.1 uncultured Beijerinckiaceae bacterium
CTGCAAGGCCGACCTCGTCACCGAGATGGTCGGCGAGTTCCCCGAGCTGCAGGGCTTGATGGGGCGCTACTACGCCGCCCACGCCGGCGAGAGTCCGGCGGTCGCCGCCGCCTGCGAGGAACACTACAAGCCGGTCGGCCCCAGCGACCGCACGCCGACGGCGCCGGTCTCGGTCGCCGTGGCGCTCGCCGACAAGATGGACACGCTGGTCGGCTTCTGGGCCATCGGCGAGACGCCGACCGGCAGCAAGGACCCCTACGCCCTGCGCCGCGCCGCGCTGGGCGTGATCCGGCTGATCCTCGAGAACGAGCTGCGCCTGCCGATCCTCGACATCGCCTCCATGGCGCTGCTGCGCCACGAGCGCTTCGCCGGCCTCGGTCAGGACGAGAAGATCGCGCTGCTGCGCGCGCTGCTCGGCTTCTTCGCCGAGCGGCTGAAAGTGTACCTGCGCGAGACCCGGGCGCGGCACGACCTCATCGACGCTGTGTTCGGCTCGTCCGGCTCGGACGACTTCACCTTGGTGGTGAGCCGGGTGCGGGTCCTGGGCGACTTCCTCGGCAGTGACGAGGGCGCCAACCTGCTCGCCGGCTACCGCCGCGCCGCCAACATCCTCAAGGCCGAAGAGAAGAAGGCGCCTGCCGAGGCGGCGCTGATCGAGCAGCCGTTCGACGCCGCGCTGGTCGCCGAGCCGGCTGAGCCGGCTCTGGCCGCCCGCCTCGCCACCGCCGCGCCGGAGGCGGACGCCGCCGTCGCCCGCGAGGACTTCGAGGGCGCGATGCGGGTGCTGGCGAGCCTCAGGGCGCCCCTCGACGCCTTCTTCGACGACGTCACCGTGAACGCGCCCGATCCCGCTTTGCGCCTCAACCGCCTCCGCCTGCTCGCCGGCTTCCGCGCCGCCGTGCACGCCGTCGCGGATTTCTCCCGCATCGCAGGGTAGCACCAACCTTCGTCATTCCGGGGCGCCGAAAGCGAACCCGAAACCGGTGCGCTTTGTCTCTCTCCGGTTAGCGCGAGGAACATTGGTTTGGATCTCCGCTTCGCTCGTCCGGAATGACGAAAGTAGTCTCGGAGACTACTTGAATAGACTTTTAAGTAGAACGCTCGCTCAAATCGTTCATACAAAACGAGACCTTACTTTCACCGTCTGTTTACGTCGAAGTGTGAACGTCGGATTCAGTCTGTTGCTTAAACTCGTTTTCATTCGCGCCCCCTATATCTCAACCCACACGAGGCCGGGGGACGGCCGAACGAGACCAGGGGACGGGACCATGACCACCACCGCCGCGCTGACGACCGACATGAGCCGCATGCACAACGAGACCGAAGTGGCGGTCCGCCCCGCCTACCTCGAGGCGCTCACCTTGGTCGAGCGGCTGCACCGCCGCCTGCTCGACGTGATCAAGGACGAGTTCGACCGCCGCGGCCGCTCCGATGTCAACTCGGTACAGGCGCTGCTGCTCTACAACATCGGCGACAAGGAGCTCACCGCCGGCGAGCTGCGCACCAAGGGCTATTATCTCGGCTCCAACGTCTCCTACAACGTGAAGAAGCTCGTCGAGCTCGGTTTCCTCCACCACGCCCGCTCGCGCCTCGACCGCCGCTCGGTGCGCATCAGCTTGACCCCCAAGGGCAAGGAGGTCCACACCATCGTCGCCGGCCTCTACGACAAGCACGTCGCCACCGTGGAGCAGATCGGCGGCATCTCGTCGGGCGAGTTCGCTCAGCTCAACAAATCGCTCGAGCGCCTCGAGCGCTTCTGGACCGACCAGATCCGCTTCCGCCTGTAGAATCCTTGCGCGAGTCCGGGCCACCTGCTAGGGTATTGATACCTGAGCAGGTGGCTTTTGCCGTTCGGGAATAGCCGAAAACGGCGTTGGCGAACGGCAACATCGAAAAACACTCGTATCGGCGGTCGGCCACACCAGAATCCCGTTGCAGTCGGCTCTCGGCCACGTCGTGAATCTCGTCTGTGGCCGGACGCCGACACGTCCCGATCAGGCGTCGCCCAGCGCCCGATAGCGCGTCCGCAGCACGTCGATGGGCTGCAGCCGGCCTTCGATCTCGCAGCACCAGAAGGTCCAACCGTTGCAGGCCGGTAGTCCCTGCGCCAGCGCCCCGATCTTGTGGATCGAGCCGACGATCTGGCCGAGCGCCACCGTGCCGTCGGCGCGCACCGTCACCGCATGGCGGCGCTTGTCGTCGCGCAGCACCGTCCCCGGCGCCATCAGCCTGGCCTCTATCAGGGCGGAAAAGGCCACCCGGGCTTCCGAGCGCTTGCTCGGCGCCTCGGCGAGCAGCTCCGGCGAGAGCGGCGTCACCGCCGCGATGCGGGCTGTGGCGGCGGCAGCATAGACCGGGTCGCGCTCGATGCCGACGAAATGGCGCCCGAGCCGCTTGGCCACGGCGCCGGTGGTGCCCGATCCGAAGAACGGGTCGAGCACCACGTCGCCCGGCCGCGTCGCGGCGTGGAGGATGCGGGCGATCAGCGCCTCGGGCTTTTGCGTCGGATGCGTCTTGCGGCCGGCCTCGTCCTTGAGTCGCTCGGCGCCGGTGCAGATCGGGAAGAACCAGTCCGAGCGCATCTGGCAATCGTCGTTGGCCGCCTTCAGCGCCTCGTAGTTGAAGGTGTAGCTCTTCGCCGCCGCATCGCGCGAGGCCCATATCAGCGTCTCGTGGGCGTTGGTGAAGCGGCGGCCGCGGAAGTTCGGCATCGGGTTGGCCTTGCGCCAGACGATGTCGTTGAGGATCCAGAAGCCGCCGTCCTGCAGCGCCGTGCCGACGCGGAAGATGTTGTGGTACGAGCCGATGACGAACAACGTCGCCGCCGGCTTCATCACGCGGCGCACCGCGGCAAGCCAGTCCTTCGTGAAGCGGTCGTATTCGGCGAACGAGCCGAACTTGTCCCAGGCGTCGTCGACGGCATCGACGCGACTCTGGTCGGGGCGCGCCAGGTCTCCGGCGAGCTGCAAGTTGTAGGGCGGGTCGGCGAAGACGAGATCGACGCTTTCGGCCTCCATGCAGCCGAGGATCTCGATGCAGTCGCCCAGAAGAACGCTGTTGGTCGGTGTCTTGGCAGTCGACACCAGGCGGGTGGGCTTTTGCTTGCTTGCTGCCGTACGCAATACCTTGATCGGCGACTTGAAGCCCGGCCCACCGGCCTGTGCGATACGCATGAACACACACCGGATACGCAACGAACCAACGAGAATGACCGTGCGCGATCGCGGTAAAGGGCGAGTTAGGCGCGGCAAAAGGCGCTGTCCTCTTTCAATACATCTGTCTTGGCGCTCTATCGTGGAGCGGCCTGGGCCAGAGCCCGCACCGGCGCGAAGGTCGCGCGGTGGAAGGCGCAGGCGCCGTGCGCCGCCAGCGCGGCGAGGTGATCCCGGGTGGGATAGCCGACGTGGCGGCTGAAGCCGTAGAGGGGATGTACGGCGCAGAGCCGCCGCATCAGCCGGTCGCGCGTGACCTTGGCGACGATCGACGCCGCCGCGATCGAGACCGAGGAGGCGTCGCCCTTCACCAGCGTTTCGCCCTCGCAGATCAGGCAGGAGGGCAGGTCGTTGCCGTCGACCAGGACGAAGCCCGGCAGCAGGCTCAGTCCTGCAAGCGCCCGGCGCATGGCGAGATGCGTCGCTTGGCGGATGTTGATGGCGTCGATCTCCGCCGCCGAGGCGAAGGCGACGCCGACGCTCGTCGCGCGATCCATGATCTCATCGTACAGCGCCTCGCGAACATCGGGAGACAGCTGCTTAGAATCGTTCAGTTTTTTCGGAATGCGCGCGGGGTCGAGCACGACCGCGGCGGCGCAGACCGGGCCTGCCAGCGGGCCGCGACCGACCTCGTCCATCCCGGCGACCGGGCCGTCCCCGCGCTTCAGCAGCGCCCGTTCCCGACGGTAATGTGGCATCATGCGCGTTTCCAGAAATCACGGTGCCGGAACGATCCTTTGATGGACGCGCCGCAAGTGGTAGATCAAGGCCTCTCGCCGTCGAACCCACGGGAAAACGATGGACACCGACGCCGCGCCTGCTCATCCCGTCTTGCCCCGCAACCCTTCATTCGAGCCGTCGCGTCCGGATCAGGCCGTCGCCGTGGCGATGGAAGGCGGCGATCGCAACAACGTCTTCGGCCAGCTGGTGCAAGAGGACGGCGACATCGCCGGTCTCGTCGCCTATTCGATCTACAAGCAGAACAAACTCGACTGGCTGCGCGCCTTCGAGAGCGCCAAGGGTCGCGCGCCCGGCGACGACGAACTCGCCTCCTACATCATCGGCGAAGGAACGCCGCGACGGCTGGCGACCTACCGCCATCTCGCCGAGGCGACGCTGGCCGGCAACGGCCCGGAGGTGGACGGTGCGCCGGCGCCCGCGAGCCGGCCGACCCGCGCAGGAC
>CAXTQM010000248.1:0-4345 GCA_964246205.1 uncultured Beijerinckiaceae bacterium
CGGCGGTGCCCGATGGCCTGCTGAGGGGCCTGGGCGTCACTCTCGACAAGCGTGGCAATGTCGTCGCCGACCAGAAGAGCTACATGTCCTCGATAGACAAGGTCTGGGCGTGCGGCGACATGCGCCGCGGACAGTCGCTCGTCGTCTGGGCCATCCGCGAGGGCCGCCAGGCCGCACACGCCGTCGACAAGGCGCTGATGGGTGAGACCGTGCTGCCGCGGTAGGGTTTTCCTAAGCCGTCAGTGCGGCGATCTCGACGGTGGCGACCTTGGCGACGCCCTTGGCGGTCAGCGACACCACCAACTCGCGCACGCCCTCTTCGCCGCTGTCGCCCGGACGGGCGGCGACAAGGCCGGCGGCGGCAAGCCGCTTGATGGCGGCGATCACGTCCTCCCCGCGGAAGCCGGCGGTGTAGGGCACGGCGGTACGGCCGAGCGCGTCGCGGCGCAGGCGCAACGGTTGTTCCGCGACGTGGAGATAGGCGGAGAGCCGAACGTCGAAGTCGCTCGCCGCGACCGTCTCGGCCAACAGCGCGGCGCGGCGGTCCTTGAAGCCGACGATGGTCGCAGCGGCGGTCGACCAACTGTCGCCGTCGCCGACGTCGAACATGGCGTCGCCGATGGCGGCGTGGCCGGCGTCCAGCACCAGCAGCGGCTGCAGATAGGCGGTGCCGCGTGCCCGCACGCCCTCGATCTCGGCGAGCCCGGCCTGGCGCAGCAGCACGAGGCAGTCGGCCTGCGGCGCGGCGACGAGGCGGAAGCAATAATCGAGGCTCTCGCGCTCCTCGGGCGTCGGCGCGGGAAACACCGCCGCTGCTGGCCGATCGGCGAGGCCGCGCACGCGCCACAGCACCGCGGCGGCGCCGTGGGCATCGTCGAGCTGCGGCTCGGTCAGGAAGCCGTGGAGATCGACGCCCGGCTCAGCCGCTTCGAGGTGCAGGAATTCGTCGCAAAAGGCGTAGAGCGCGTCGGGCTCGATCGGCTTCGACAGGATGCGGTCGAACAGGCAGTCGGCGCCGCGCCGCGCCGCAAGACCGAAATGGTCGGCGGTGATCGCCACCATGTTGAGATTGGTGTTGGTCTTCTCGCCCAGCGTGCGCATCAGCCGAGCCAGAGCGTAGCCGTCCATCTCGGGCAGATGGTAGTCGATGAAGACGAGGTCGTAGGCGGTGTCCTGGGCGCAGCGCAGCGCGCCGAAGCCATCGCCCGCCTCGTCGACCTCGTAGCCACGCACGCGCAGCAGCGCCGACAGCACGTCGCGCGACACGGGATCATCCTCGACGAGCAGGATACGGGCGGACATGGTTTGTCTGAGCCTCAGTTGCGGGAGCGTGCGGCGGGGCCGGCGAAGGCTTCGGGCGGCAGGTCGCCGCCGAGCTTGGGGGCGGGCGCGGCGGAGGCCACGACCGGCATAGAAACGCGGGCGGTCGGCGCGACGCCGGAGGTGAGATAGCGCGGCCCTTCCGTCGCTGGTGCCGGCGCGGGAGCGTCGCTCGGCTCGTAGATCGGGCCGTCGTCGCGCCGCGCCACGGCGGTGGGACGGTGATGGTGGCGGTGCTCGGCCACGCGGCGGCGAGGGACGCGATAGCGCTCGCCCTTTGCGACCAGCGCGTCGGGGATCGGCAGCACGCGCTCGTCGTCGTTCGACACGACGGTCGCCGCCTCCTGAGGGCCGATTGACAGATGGTCGGCGTAGGCCCCCATCTCGTCGAAGCTGGCGCCGGCGCGGCACAGCCGCACCCTCACCGAAGCCGGGCCAGCCATGCCGGATGCCTGCGGTAGGCGGTTGGAATCGATGAACTGCCACACGTACATGCAGCGGGTGTCGGCGCCGACGCGTCCGAGCGCGAGGCCGTAAGGGCCGTAGCTGTTGGCGCGCTCGCGGTCGACGACCTGCATCGCGATGTGCGGGAAGGCGGCGCCGATCTCCGAGCGGATCGCACCCTCTGTCGGGTGGTACAGCGGCACGCGATCGTCGAGCGTGTCGTGCGCCTCCGTGCGGACCAGCAGGGTCATGCCGTTGCTGACCAGCGGCACGCGGGCGCCGGCGAGCGCGATGTCCTGCCGATAGCCGTCGGCGTAGTCGCGCGAGCGCACGGCGCCGTAGGAGCCGACCTCCTCCGGCAGCGCCACCATGCGCGTGCGGGCGGAGTTCGAGGCGACGCGATCGCGGCGCATAATATCGTTTGGAGCCAGCGCCATCATCCGCGAGCGCGGCTGCACGCTGTCCTCGAGGCTGGCGCCGGCATCGCCAGTGGCGTCGTGGGTGCAGGCGCCGAGCAGCAGCGCGAGCGGCAGGCAGAGCCCGGGGAGAAAGGAAGAAGCGGTGCTCATGAGGGCCGTCCGGGACGCGACACGTCGGCTCCGGCCTTGAGAGCAGGCGCCGCGCGAGAGGCGGCAACCGGCGCGACGGCGGGCTGACGCTTCTTGCTACCACCCTCTCGTAAAGAGAGTTCCAACGCCCACAATGTTCCCACGGGCGGATCCTTCTCCATGGCGGTCGGCGAACTCGCCTCGGCGGTGCCGTCCCAGCCCGGCAGCAGGGTGAAGCCCCAACGCTCGTAGGACATCGGGCCGACGCCGGGCACGCGGCGGGCGACAAGCGGCCCGACCGGATCGCGGCCGCGCGTCTTGGCGCCTACTTCCTCGGTGGCAACGGTGTGCAGCGCAGAGAACCGCAGCATGTTCTCCGGGGTGACGGCGACCGGAAAATCGGTGCGCTTTACCAGCGGCACCAAACCGCCCGCCGCAGCGGGATCGACGGCATCGTCCGGCGAGGGCACGCGCGCGCGGACGAAGCCCGGCTGCTGCGTCGCCATCATCGCACCGCCGCGCCCGGCGGCTACAGCAGTCGCCGAAGCGTGCAGCGTGTCGGCCATGGTGCGCCCGGTCCAGTCGAAGCTCGTGCCATCGGCTGGCGCGAGCACGGCCTCTCGCTGCGGTGCCGACGGCTGCCGCGGGTTCGCCTCGCACGGCGGCGGCGGCGGCGGACGGCGACCGTCGTCGAAAGCGAGCTCGACGACCTTGGGGAACAAACCATCGTAGCGGTTGACGACGTCGCGGAACTCCTTCGGCTTCCTCATGCGCTGCAGCGACAGCGCGTAGCCGTAGACCGTCGCCTCCTTGGGCAGCCAGGCCACGGCGCGCTCGAACCATCGCAACGCGAGCGGGTACTGGCAGGTGTTGTAGGCGTACCAGGCCAGCGCCTGCGCGCCCTCGCCTGACTCGGTCTGAACCGTCACCTGGGCGTAGCGCTGCACGCGCTCCGGCTCGATGTACGGCGGCCGCTCCTTGGTGAAATCGCGCTCGAGCAAGTCGATGAACAGGATCGAGTTGTTCACCAGCGGGCCGCGCCAGGCGTAGGACACCTCCTCCGCCTCGCGCTTCATCCCAAGCATGCGCAGCGTATGCGCGAGGCCGTGCGCGATCATGGCGTCGCCGCCATGGCTCAGCGACAACTTGAACCAGTCCAGCGCCAGCGCATAGTCCGCGCGCTTGTAGCCGTACCACGCGACGAGGCCGGGCTCGTCCGGGTTGGCAACATCGTGGACGTAATCCTCGAAGCGCTTCAGCTCGTCGTCGCTGACCGGGTTGGCCTGCTCGTCGTGGAGGAAGGCGGACATGCGGGCGCGGGTGATATCGATCTCGATGGGCTCGAACTCGCCGCGGCCCGATGCATCGGTGTGACCCATGGCGATGAGCTTCTCGACCATGATCATCGGGATCAGGCGGATCGCGAACTCGACCGTGGCGCGGCGCTCGGCCGGATCGTCGTGCCCGGTCATGATCTGCTGATAGACGACATAGGCCTCGGAGCAGTCGTTCTCGTGCGCGTAGGCCTCCGCGACGACCCACAGCGCCTCGGCGTCGTTCTTGGCCCAGCCGATGCCGCTCTCCCGGAAGCTCTCCACGATCGCGTGCCACTGCTCGGCCTTGGCCAACGCCATGACCCTCGCGCGCAGCACCTTGACCTTGATCTTGGCCTGCAGGTCTTCCGACGGCTTCCAGCCGGGCTCCACCGCCTGCCGCAGAGCCACGGCCTTGTCGATATCGGCGAGGCGGTTCTGCTGGTAGAGCGCCCACAGCGGACCCTCGTCGTCGCGGCCCTTGTGCGTGGCGTAGAGGTCAGCCGGAACGTGCCAGCCCGAATCGAGCCTGGCGAGGCGGCGCGTTTCGGCTTCGATGCGGTCGCGCCGACCGAGCGCGGCGTAGTAGCGCAGCGCAGTCTCGTCGACGCGCTGCCGCGCCGGCGCAGGAGCGGTCCGCATCGCGGCCGGCGCCCGGGCGGCGGCGCGGGCGGCGCCCGGGGGGGGGCGGCGCCGCCCCCGGGCGGGGGGGGGGGGGAG
>CAXTQM010000249.1:0-4324 GCA_964246205.1 uncultured Beijerinckiaceae bacterium
CGCAGCCGGCCAGGTCGCGTGCCGCACGTCGGGCGCCCCGGCGACCAGCGGCCCCGCGGGCAGTGCGCCGTCGCTGTCGGCGGTCACTCGTCCGACGACGTTGCGCGCCAGCGTTTCGACATGCAGGCCCGTGCGGTTCCGGGCGAGGCCGAGCAGCAGCACGGCGTCGGGCCGGCATCTCGCCGCCGCTGCCCGCAGCGCCGGACGCACGCCGGCGAAGGTCACCGGCAAGCGCGCCAAGACGAGCTCCACGCCTTCGACGCCGTGTGCTTCGAGCCGCCGCAGCATCCCAAGCGTGGGATTCGTCGGCGCGCCGCAGAACGGCCCGAAGCCCGTCACCAGCACGACGGGACGGCGAGGCGCCGCGGTGCCGACATCATTCATCGCTATCGATAAGCCTGCTCGCGTGCACGACGTCAACGGGGAGACGCCGGCGAGTCTCGAAGGCCGCTCCGAACGCCGGAGTGGGGGTAACGTCGATGACAGGTTTGCCGAGGCTTGCGACACGCGCCACCGCGATCGTGTGGATCGCGTGCGTCGCATCCGGCTGCGTGACCGACAAGGTCAACGAAGTGACCTCCTCGGTTGGCGACGTCTTCGCCAAGGCCGACCCGATCGCCGCCCGTCGTGTACCGATTTTCGTCGTCTCGACGCGCCGGGGCAAGAGCGGCAGCGCCGACGAACTCTCCGACGGGGCTCACGAATCGTTGCAGACGATCACCGTGCCGCCGAGCCACGTCGCCGGCGAGGTCGAGCGACCGCGTTTCGGCAGTGCCGATCCCGAGAGCCACTTTACCGTCTCCGCCGTGCGCTCGCTCGACGAGGCCGAGTTCAAGGCCGAGGTCGCCTCGCACCTGTCGGGCCGCATCGGCTCCAACCGCGACGTGCTGGTCTACGTCCACGGCTTCAACACGAGCTACGACGAGGCGCGCTTCCGGTTGGCGCAGGTCGTGACCGACGGCCGTTTCGGCGGCGTGCCGGTGCTGTTCACGTGGCCGGCGTCGGGCAGCCTGTTCGACTACGAGGCGGCCAAGGAGAGCGCCTCGGCCTCGCGCGACTCCTTGGCGCAGCTGCTGCTCGTGCTCGGCGCCACGCCGGACGTCGGCCGTATCCACATCCTCGCCCATTCGATGGGCACCTGGCTGACCATGGAGGCGCTGCGGCAGGACGCCATCGCCGGCAAGCCAGACCTCGACGGCAAGCTCGGCGACGTCATGCTGGCGGCGCCCGACATCGACGTCGGCGTGTTCCGCAACCAGATCGCCAAGCTCGATCCGCACCACATCTCGGTGCTGGTCTCGGTCAACGACAAGGCGCTGACGCTGTCGCGGCGGCTCGCCGGCGACCGCCCGCGCGTCGGCGCGCTGAACCCCAAGGACCCGGCCGACAAGGCCGTGCTCGACCGGCTCGGCGTCGGCGTCTACGACCTCGCCGGCGACGAGACCACCTTCATCGGCCACGGCACCTATGCCACCGCGCCTGACGTGGTGCAGCGCATCGGCGCCACCATCGGAGCCCGCCGCGTCGGCGACGCCGATGTCACGGCGGTGCTGGGCGACCGCCCGGTGAGCGACAAGGTCGTCGCGCGCCCCCTGCCCGCCGCACCGCCGCCGCCGATCGACGCGCCCATGCCCATGCCGCCGCCGCCGGTGCCGTCAGCGCACTGAGGGCGCGTCAGGTGCCCTTGTCGAAGTCCTTCGGGTCGAAGCTGCGATGGGTCGAGCAGAACTCGCAGGTGACGCCGATCTTGCCATCCTCGCCGATCATATCGGCGCGCTCTTGCGGCGTGAAGGAACGCAGCATGGAATCGATGCGCTCGCGCGAGCAGCGGCAGGCGTCGTGCACCGCGGTCGGCTCGAACACCTTGACGCCGCGCTCGTGGAACAACCGATAGAGCAGCCGCTCCGACGACAGCGTCGGGTCGACGAGCTCGTGGTCCTCGATGGTCTCTGCCAGCGACACGGCCTCCGTCCAGGCGTCGTCGAGGTCGGCGTCGGGGGAGACGTAGCCGGCCGGCGCGTCGCCGGGATCGAGGTCGATCCGGCGCTGGCGCTCGGGCGAATCCGGCAGGAATTGCACCATGAGGCCGCCGGCACGCCACGCTGCGCCCTCTCCGGTGATGGTCTCGGCCACGGCGAGCCGCACCAGCGTCGGGATCTGCTCGGACTGACGGAAATACTGGTGCGCGGCGGCCTCGAGGCCCTGCCCCTCGAGCGCGACGACGCCCTGGTAGCGCGAGGTCTCGTCGCCGCGCTCGATGGTGAAGGAGAGGTTGCCGCGCCCGAGCAGGTAGGCAACGTTGCGCGGAGCGCTGGCGACCTTGTCCGCATCAAAGCGCGCGAAGGCGCGCAGCCGGTCGGGCGCGTCGAAATCGACGACCAGCATGTCGATGAAGCCGTCGCTCTTGGTCTGCAGCTGGAAGCGGCCCTCCATGCGCAACGCCGAGCCGAGCAGCACGGTCAGCGCCGCCGCCTCGCCGACCATGCGGGCGACCGGCGGCGGATATTTGTGTTGCGCGAGGATGTGGTCGACCGCCGGCCCGAGCCGCACGACGCGGCCGCGCACGTCGAGCGGCTCCACGGCGAACGGCAGCACGAGATCGTCGTGGCCGAGGTCGGACACGGGGCGGCTGAGATCGAAGTCGATGGGTTTCTGCTCTTCCGCCATCAGTCGAGCCCAGAATCCGTCGTTCCGGGGCGCCGAAGGCAAAACCGGAACCGGTGAGCGCCAACCACGATCGTCGAGGAACACCGGTTACGCATCTTCGCTTTGCTCCGTGCGGAATGATGCGACCGGGAAAACCTTATCAATCCATCGCCCCCAGACACCAGGCCAGAATACCCTTTTGCGCGTGCAAGCGGTTCTCGGCCTCGTCGAACACCACCGATTGCGGGCCGTCGATCACCTCGTCGGTGACCTCCTCGCCGCGGTGCGCCGGCAGGCAGTGCATGAAGAGCGCGTCGGATGCGGCGGCGGCCATCAGCGCGGCGTCGACCCGATAGGGCTGCAGCAGCTGGTGGCGCGAAGTCTTCTCCTCGTCGCCCATCGACAGCCAGCAATCGGTGACGACGCAATCGGCTCCCGCGACAGCCTTGCGCGGGTCGTCGGTCAGGCGCAGGTCGGCCCCGGACGCCTCGGCCCACTCGACCACTTCGGCGGGCAGGCCCAGTCCCTTGGGGGTGGCGACCTTCAGCGTGAAGCCGAAGCGCTGCGCCGCCTGCACCCAGGAGGCCAGCACGTTGTTGCCGTCGCCGACCCAGGCCACGGTGCGCCCGGCGATGGGTCCGCGGCGTTCCTCGAAGGTCAGCAGGTCGGCCATGATCTGGCAAGGATGCGAGCGCTTGGTCAGGCCGTTGACGATCGGCACGGTGGCGTGGCGCGCCAGCTCGCGCATCGCCGAATGGTCGAGGATGCGGATGACGATGCCATCGACGAAGCGCGACAGCACCCGCGCCGTGTCGGCGATGCTCTCGCCGCGGCCGAGCTGCATCTCCTTGCCGGTCAGCATGATGGCCTCGCCGCCGAGCTGGCGCATGCCCACGTCGAACGACACGCGGGTGCGCGTCGAGGGCTTGTCGAAGATCATCGCCAGCGTCTTGCCGGCGAGCGGCTTGTCGCGCGAGGGCAAGCCGCGCCGCCAACGCCCCTTGATCGCCGCGGCGTGATCGAGGATCCGGCGCAGCTCCGGCGCCGGAATGTCGGCGAGATCGAGGAAATGCCGGACCTCGCCGGGTTCGACCTGCGCTTCGATTATATTTTTCGGCGTCATTCGTGTTCCACTCTATGGGGTTCGTCGGCAGCGATGCGCAGGCAGGTCGCCTCGAGCCGCTTCTCCGCCTCGGCCACCTCGATCTCGGACAGGATCAGCGGCGGCAGCAGCCGCACCACGCCGTCGCCAGCGGGGATCGTCAGCACGCGTTCGGCGCGGGCGGCGGCACAGAACTCGGCCGGCGGCACTCGCACCTCGAGGCCGAGCATCAGGCCTTCGCCGCGCACCCCCGCAATGACGCCGTTGCCATGCCGCGCGACGACCGACTGCAGCCGCCGCTTCAGGTCGGCGCCGCGGCGGGCCACCTGGTCCATGAAGCCGTCGGCCAACACGACGTCGAGCACGGCGTTGCCGACCGCCATCGCCAGCGGGTTGCCGCCGAAGGTGCTGCCATGGGTGCCGAGCTCCATGCCCTTGCCCGCCTCTTTCGTGGCCAGGAACGCGCCGACCGGGAAGCCGCCGCCGATGCCCTTGGCGATGGCCATGATGTCGGGTTCGATGCCGCTCCACTCGAACGCAAAGACCTTGACGGTACGCCCCACCCCGCATTGCACC
>CAXTQM010000250.1:0-4308 GCA_964246205.1 uncultured Beijerinckiaceae bacterium
GGGCGGGAGCCGCCGCGGGCGGCAGCGCGCCGCGCCCGGGACCGCGCATCATCCCGGCGACAGCGCGAGCCTGGTGGTCGACCGCCTCCGGGAAGCGTGGATCGACGCCCGCGTCGCGCATCTCGGAGGACAGAGCCTCGAGCTGGCCGGCGACCTCCTTGACGCGCTGCATCAGGAGCCGGATCGAGGGATCGGACGGCGGCGGCAGCGCCGGCTGGGCGGCGGAGACCACGTTCTCGATGCGCGCCATGGCGTCGAGCAGCTGGCGCAGCTCGACCGTGCGATTGCGCCGGGCGAACTCGCCGAGGAACCAGCGCCCTCGCACCGTCTCCGTGACGGCCGCCTCGATGGTCTCGTAGTCGGTCTTGCTCATGCCTTGCGGCGGCGGCAGCGGCGCCATGCGCCCTCACTCTTTGTTCGAATCAGACTCAAAAGAATTGAGCACGGCGACCGGCCCGGCAAGCCGAAATCCAACCTTTGTTCGCTTGCTCTCGCCAGCGCCTGCGTGGCAAGGGCGACGACCGGGCGAAAAGCCGACGAAGACCATCAGGGAAGGGAACGTCATGCCGACCGATATCGAGATCGCGCGCGCCGCGACGCCCGAGCCGATCGCCAAGATCGCCGAGCGCCTGGACATCCCGGCCGACGCGCTCATCCCCTACGGCCGTGGCATCGCCAAGATCGACACCAAATTCGTCGAGAACGCCGGCAAGTCCGGCAAGAAGGGCAAGCTTATACTCGTCACCGCCATCAACCCGACGGCGGCGGGCGAGGGCAAGACCACCACCACCGTCGGCCTCGCAGACGCGCTGCGCCAGATCGGCAAGAAGTCGGCGGTGGCCATGCGCGAGCCCTCGCTGGGGCCGTGCTTCGGCGTCAAGGGCGGCGCCGCCGGCGGCGGCTATTCCCAGGTGATCCCGATGGAGCAGATCAACCTGCACTTCACCGGCGACTTCCACGCCATCACTGCCGCCAACAACCTGCTCGCGGCGCTGATCGACAACCACATCTACCACGGCAACAAGCTCGGCCTCGACGCCCGCCGCATCTCCTGGGCGCGCGCCGTCGATATGAACGACCGCTCGCTTCGCGACATCACCATCGCCCTCGGCGGTCCAGCAAACGGCTTCCCGCGCCAGACCAAGTTCGACATCTCCGTCGCCTCCGAGATCATGGCGGTCTTCTGCCTAGCCAAGAACATCGCCGACCTGCAGGAGCGCCTGGCGAAGATGATCGTCGGCCTGACGTCGGATAAGAAGCCGGTGACCGCCGCCGATCTGCAGTCCGTCGGTTCCATGACCGTGCTGCTGCAGGACGCGCTGATGCCCAACCTGGTGCAGACGCTAGAGGGCACGCCGGCCTTCATCCACGGCGGCCCGTTCGCCAACATCGCCCACGGCTGCAATTCGGTCATCGCCACCAACCTGGCGCTCGACCTCGCCGACTACGTCGTGACGGAGGCCGGCTTCGGCGCCGATCTCGGCGCGGAGAAGTTCTTCGACATCAAGTGCCGCCAGGCCGGGCTGCACCCGGAGGCGGCGGTCATCGTCGCCACGGTGCGCGCGCTGAAGATGCACGGCGGCGTCGACAAGAAGGAGCTCGGACGCGAGAACCTCGAGGCGCTGAAGAAGGGCATGGCCAACCTCGGTCGCCATATCGAGAACGTGAAGAAGTTCGGCGTGCCGCCGATCGTGGCGATCAACGCCTTCACCTCGGACACCGACGCCGAGTTCGACCTCATCAAGAAGAGCTGCGCCGAGGAGTTCGGCTGCGAGGCAGTGCTGTGCAAGCACTGGGCGGACGGCGGCAAGGGCGCGGTCGAGCTGGCCGAGAAGGTCGTCGCCATCACCGACAAGGGCGCCAGCCACTACAAGCCGCTCTACGAGCTCGACATGAAGATCGCCGACAAGATGCGGGTGGTCGCCACCGAGATCTACCGCGCCAAGGACATCGCGATCGAGGCCAAGGCCCGCACCGCGATCAAGGGCTTCGAGGATCTGGGCTACGGCAACCTGCCGATCTGCGTGGCCAAGACGCAATACTCGTTCTCGGCCGACGCCAAGGCGCTGGGCGCGCCGACCGACCACGTCCTGCCGATCGTCGATGCCCGGCTCTCCGCCGGCGCCGGCTTCGTCGTGCTGACCTGCGGCGACATCATGACCCTGCCCGGCCTGCCAGCCGAGCCGAGCGCGCACAAGATAGGTTTGGACAAGAACGGCATGATCGACGGGCTGTTCTAGCCGCGCGCCTCTGCGACCTCGCCCGCCGACGGCGCCTGAACCTTGGCGGGCCGCTACGGTCTCCAAATCCGCGCCGCGACTGCCACCGACGCAGAGGGCATCGCCGAGCTGATGCGCGGCGTCGACATCGTCGCGTCGCCGGCGGCCGTTGTGGAGCGCCTCGAAGCCATTCGCCGAAGCGGCTGCGGCGGCGTCCTGTTGGCCGTGGAATGGGGACCGCCGAGCGGCATGCTCGCGCTGCACTGGCATCCGGCGATAGGCGCCGACATGCCTCTCGCCCACATCGACTGGCTCGCCGTCGCCCTCGAGGAACGAAGACGCGGCATCGCACGCACGCTGCTCAAGTCTGCCTCGCAGCTGGCGCGTTCGGCCGGATGCGGATCGCTGACGCTCGCCGTGCCGGACCAGGACGACGGCACCCTTCGCGCCTTCTGCGGCGCCTCGGGCTTCGAACCGAGCGGTGCGGCATTCGCCCGGTCACTGCGCAAGGCCCGGAGCGAAGCCTGAGCGTTCTGGCGCGAGACGGTTCGGCCTGTAACCGTTTATGCGTCAACTTCATGTGCATTGCGCGGCGGGTCACGGCGTGCCCTTGTGTAAGAATTCTACGACGACGGACGGCCGGACATGTTTCAGGCAATCGTGCATGCCCCGGCACTCCGCCCCGGCGCCAGGCTGTGCCTCAGCGACCTGGCTCAGACCTCGGGGTCGACTCCGACGCGGCTGGCCGCCGGTGACGCTATCGCGCTCCGATACGGTGTCTGCTGCCCCGATCATGGATCGGGCGCCATCACCGAGGTCCGGGCCGATATCGCGACTCTGAGGGTCGCCGGCGCGCATTGGCGGCTGCACCGTTGCCCGTCCGGCGGCGGCGTCGACGTCCCCGGGCTCGTCGCCGAGGACTGGTTCGTGATGGCTCGCGCGTAGTAGGCGCTCGGCGCCGTCGATCAACACCAGAGTGGTGAACAGCGCGAGACCGCCGAGGGCGGTTGGCGAGACACGGCGGCGAGCGACTTCGGCACCTGGTCCGACGTCGTCGCTCCTCGCTTTGGTGGTCCTCAGGCTTGCGGGTGAGGACGCAAAGCCGGCGCGAGGAATGATGAACTCCGGATGGGCTGCTGCCAGTCGAGACATCCTCCGGGGGAAGGGGACCGCCGAAAGCGCGGGATGGGCTGCCGTGCGGTATTAGGCGAAATCGTCGGCCTCGCCCACGGTGAAGACCTCGAAGCCTTGGCCCGCGAGCGTGCCGAGGCTCCGCGCGGGTGTGCCATCAGGCCATTAGCGGCCTCGCTGTCGACCTCGTAATCATGGCGCGTGTAACAGCGCCCTGCCCCCGCCAGCACGCGGTCGAAGCCGTTGGCCGCCGCCATGCGCAGGATGGTCTGGATCGCTCGCGGTTGAAGTAGACCGTTGCCGCCGAGCACGAGAGTCTGACCGGCCTTGCCCTAAAGCGAGTCGAAGACCGGCTGCACGGAGTGCTCGATCCAGGGCGGCGCTAGACTAAAGATACCTCTACCTTCTTGCGCAGGCCGGAGGCGCCCGGCTTCTGGCCGGCGATCGGCCGAGTCCGACGGTCTTCACCGCAGCAGGACGGTTCATGCGGGGGCTCCTTCGTGCCCCGCGCTTGCCGGGGCTGGCCCATGGCGTCAACCCGCTCGTCGGCCAGAGTCTCGCAGCGAATGCGACGGCAAAACACAGCGCATCGGCCCGCCGGCCCTTGCCACGGCTACCGCAATGAACAAGTTGGCAACATGCAGTCCACGCTCGAAAAGCTGGCGATCCTCGCCGACGCGGCGAAATACGACGCCTCGTGCGCCTCGAGCGGCACGGACCGGAAATCCTCGCTGAAGTCGGGCGGCATCGGCTCGACCGAGGGCATGGGCATCTGCCACGCCTACGCGCCGGACGGACGCTGCATCTCGCTGCTGAAAATTCTGCTGACGAACTATTGCCGCTTCGATTGCCACTATTGCGTCAACCGCGTCTCCTCCAACGTGCAGCGCGCGCGCTTCACCGTGGACGAGGTGGTCGATCTCACCATCGGCTTCTACAAGCGCAACTTCATCGAGGG
>CAXTQM010000251.1:0-4296 GCA_964246205.1 uncultured Beijerinckiaceae bacterium
ACGAAGAAGAAGCGGGCCTTGCCGCCGAGGTCGATGTCCTTGAGGTCGCCGGGCTCCAGGCCCTCGCTCTTCATGCGGGCGTGCTCGGCCTCGAGGTCGTCGACCAGCACCGCCAGATGGCCGTAGCCATCGCCCTTGGCGTAGGGCTTGTCGCGGTCGCCATTGACCGTCAGCTCCAGCTCGAACGGCGACTCGGCGTTGCGCATGTAGACGATGGTGAAATCGTCCTTGGGATAACGGTCGGCGACCTTGAGGCCGAACGCCTTCTCGTAGAAGGCGACGGTGCGCGCCTCGTCGATCACGCGGATCATGGAATGGATGGTTTTGGCGGTCATCGATGAACTCCCGGCGATGTCAACGCACGCGCGGCGTGCCGGCTTGCGGAAGCTTTTCGCGTTCGATTCGTTCGATCTTTCCGATGCGAAACAGCGACCGCTTGGCGCCTTTCCCGCCGCGTTTTGCGTGCTAAGGGAAGCCATGCCCCGTTTCGACTCGACGCGCCGCGTCCAGCACACCGCCGCGCAAATGTTCGATCTGGTGTCGGACGTCGAAGCCTATCCGCAGTTCCTACCGCTGTGCACCGCGCTCCGCGTGCTGAAGCGCACGCAAGAGGGCGAGCAGGAGGTTTTCGTCGCCGAGATGCAGGTCGGCTACAAGGCGATCCGCGAGACCTTCAAGACGCGCGTCGCCTGCGATCGGCCGAGCAAGCACATCCTGGTCGAGTATATCGACGGGCCGTTCCGATACCTCAAGAACAGCTGGGCCTTCCGCGACACCGCCGACGGCTACGGCGCTCACGTCGATTTCCACATCGAGTACGAGTTCAAGAGCCGCATGCTGGGCCTGCTGATGGGCTCGATGTTCGACCAGGCCTTCCGTCGCTTCGCCGATTCCTTCGAGAAGCGCGCCGACAAGGTTTACGGCCGGCCGCACCCGGTCGCGTCAGCCCGCCGCCTGGCGTAGCAGGTCGAGGGCGGTCGCGACCGACGCCTCGCGTATCCCATCGCGGCCGATCTCGCCGAAGCGCCGTTCCACCGTCACCGTGCGCATGTGTTCGCGCGCCAGCGCGAAGAACACCAGCCCGACGGGCTTGCCCTGCGTCGCGCCGCCCGGGCCGGCGATGCCGGTGATGGAGATCGCGACGTCGGCGTTGGACTTGGTCAGCGCCCCTTCGGCCATGGCCCTCGCCACCTCGGCACTGACGGCGCCGTGGGCGTTGAGCAGGTCGTGCGGCACGCCGAGCGACTGGATCTTGGCCGTGTTGGTGTAGGTGACGAAGCCGCGCTCCACGACGGCGCTCGAACCCGATACGGAGGTCAGCGCCGCGGCCAGCAGCCCGCCGGTGCAGGATTCGGCGGTGGCGATCTTTAGCCCGCAGGTCTTGAAGACCTTGAGCAGCTCGCTGACCTGGACCTTGATTTCCGGCCCGATCATGCCGGCACCGGCAGGCGCGCATCGATCGGAAGACGTACCGTGGCGATGGCGAGGGTGGCGATGCCCTCCTCGCGGCCGGTGAAGCCGAGGCGCTCGGAGGTGGTCGCCTTGACGGCAACGCGGTCGAGCGGCAGCTTGACCACCTCGGCGATGCGCTGGCGGATGGCGTCGCGGTGCGGCCCGACCTTTGGAGTCTCGCAGACCACGGTGGCATCGATATGGGCGATCATGCCGCCGCGGGCCCGCACCGCGTCCGCCGCCGCCTTGAGGAAGATCGACGAATCCGCGCCCTTCCACTGCGGGTCGGATGGCGGGAAGTGGCTGCCGATGTCGCCGTCGCCCAGCGCACCGTAGAGCGCGTCGGTGATGGCGTGGCTGAGCACGTCGGCGTCGCTATGCCCGACAAGGCCTTGCGAATGCGGCACCTTGAGGCCGCCGAGCCAGACGTGGTCGCCCGGCCCGAAGGCGTGGACGTCGTAGCCCTGGCCCATGCGCACGTCCGGGCAGTCGCGGATCAGGCGCGCCTCCGCCGTCGCGACGTCCTGCGGTGTGGTGACTTTCATGTTGCCGGGCTCTCCCTCGAAGACGTGCACCGCGTGCCCCGCCCATTCCGCGATGGCGGCGTCATCCGTCAAGTCGCGCGCGCCGGCGGCCCACGCGGCCTCGTGCGCGTCGCGGATAAGCGCGTAACGGAACGCCTGCGGTGTCTGCACCGCGCGCAGCGTCGCGCGCAGCGGCGTCGCGACGATGCGGCCGGCCGCGTCGACCTGCTTGATCGTGTCATGGACGAGGAAGCCCGGCACCGCAGCGCCGCCTGCCATCGCCGCCGCTTCGGCACGATGGAGCAGGGCAACGGAGGGGAAGGGCCGGGCGCCGTCGTGGATCAACACGAGCTCGGGCGCGAGGTCGCCGAGCGCGGCAAGGCCGTTGCGCACGCTGTCCTGGCGCGTCGCGCCGCCGCGCACCGGCGCCCGCAGCAGCGCCGCAGCGGCCGGGGACAAGTCGGCGACGGCCGCGGAATAATGCGCACCGTCGTCGGGATGGGTGACGACCAGGATGGGCGCGCCGGCGGCGGCGAGTGCGTCTAGGGTGCGGCTCAAGAGCGCGCGACCGGCCAGTTGCAGGTACTGCTTAGGCGTGCCGGCGCCGACCCGGGTGCCGCGCCCGGCGGCAACCACCAGGATCGCCGATGAAGGAGGGTTGGTCATGCCTGGCACCGGAGCGGGGCCGTGTCTTGATCGCTTTCGCCGCGAGCGTCAAACGGCCGGGCAAGTCGGCGTCAATCTCATTCTGCCGCTTTTTTCTTGCCGCGTTGCACAAAAAGCTTACTCTGCAGGCATGGCGGTCTTTGCACGTTTGTTAAGCAGAATGGCCGGAGGCGAAGCTGCAGCGATCCTGGCTCCGATGGTCGGCGTCACCGATCTCGGCATGCGCCGCGCGGCCCAGGACTTCGGCGCTACCCTGGCAGTGTCGGAGATGGTCGACGGCGCTTCGCTTGCCGCCGGCGACGGCGCCAACCGCATGAAGGCCGAAGCCACGGGGCAGGGCTGCCATGTCGTGCAGATCGCCGGTTGCCGGCCCGACCTCGTCGCCGAGGCCGCCCTTGCTGCCGAGGCTCTGGGTGCCGATGCGATCGACCTCAACATGGGCTGTCCCGCTCGCAAGGTCGTCGGCGGCCTCGCCGGCTCGGCGCTGATGCGCGACCTTGATGCCGCCGTCGCGATCATCCGCGCGGCGGTCGCAGCGGTTGGCGTGCCGGTGACTGTCAAGATGCGGCTGGGATGGGACGACTCCACGCGCAATGCGCCGGAACTGGCCCGCCGCGCGGAGGCGGAGGGTGTCGCCATGGTCAGCGTGCATGGCCGCACCCGCTGCCAGTTCTACAAGGGCGAGGCCGACTGGGCGGCGATCCGCGCCGTCGTCGAGGCTGTTGCGATCCCGGTGGTCGCCAACGGCGATTGCACGAGCCTCGCCGACGCGCGCGCCATGCTGGCCCGCTCCGGCGCCGCCGGCGTGATGATCGGGCGCGCCGCCGTAGGCCGGCCCTGGCTCGTCGGCGACATCGCGCATGCGTTGGCTACCGGCCGCGAGCGTGCACCGCCGTCGGGTCAGCGCCGGCGCGACGCGGCGCTGACCCATTACGCAACCCTGCTGGAGCTGTTCGGCCCGGAGCAGGGCGTCCGCCACGCCCGCAAGCACCTCGCGGGCTATGCGGTGCACGCCGGCGTTCCGCAGGGCGACCCGCGCCATCTCGCCCTCGTCACCTCCCAGGACCCGCACGAGGCGATGGGCCTCCTCGAAGACCTCTTCGCGGCCGAGCCGATGGAGATGGCGGCATGAACTCGCCGTTTCGCCTTCGCCCCAAGATCCGAGCCAAAGCCAGCAAGACGAGCATGACCGACAAGCCTTTCGACGCGACACCCTTCGGCGCGACGACCGTGCTCGACGCGCTGCCCTATCCCGTGTTCACGATCGACGCGGCCGATTTCGTCACCTCGGCCAATCCGGCGGCCGAGGTGTTCTTCTCCACCAGCCTGAACTCTCCACGCCGGCAGTCGCTGACGGCGCTGCTCCCCGCGCATTCGTCGCTGCTGACCCTGATCGAGCAGGTGCGCCAGCGCGGCGGCGCCATCAACGAGCATCGCGTCGACCTCGGACTGCCGCGCCTCGGCACGGAGCGGCTCGTCGACATCTTCGTCAATTCGCTCGCCCCTCTCGGCAAAGACCTGGTGGTGATGCTGCGCGAGCGCTCGATGGCCGAGAAGCTAGACCGCCAGCACGCGCTTCGCGGGGCGGCCCGTTCTGTCTCGGCGATGGCCTCGATGCTGGCGCACGAGATCAAGAACCCGCTGTCGGGCATCC
>CAXTQM010000252.1:0-4292 GCA_964246205.1 uncultured Beijerinckiaceae bacterium
GCTGTGGATCGTCGTCATGAAGCCGTGCTCGATACCGATGGCGTCGTTCATCACCTTGACGACGGGCGCCAGGCAATTGGTGGTGCACGAGCCGTTGGAGACCACGACGTGATCCTTCGTCAGCTTATCGTGATTGACACCGTAGACGACCGTCAGGTCGGCCTTGTCGCCGGGCGCAGAGATCAGCACGCGCTTCGCGCCCGCCTTGAGATGAGCTTCGGCCTTCTCTTTCGAGGTGAAGATGCCGGTGCATTCCATGGCGATATCGACGTCCATCTCGCGGTGCGGCAGCTCGGCCGGGTTGCGGATGGCGGTAACGCGGATCGGGCCGGAGCCGATGTCGATGGTGTCGCCATCGACGATCACCGTGCCGGGGAAGCGGCCGTGCACGGAGTCGAAACGCAGCAGGTGGGCGTTGGTCTCGACCGGCCCGAGATCGTTGATGGCAACGACGGCGATATCCATGCGACCCGATTCGGCGATGGCGCGCAATACGTTGCGCCCGATGCGTCCGAAACCGTTGATCGCCACCCGAACTGTCATGGTCGTGAGACTCCTCGTGTCGCCAGACCACCTCGATGCGATCGGCTCCGCTCAACATAGGCGCACGGCGGTCGGCCGCCCGTGCAACAACTCGGTGCCTGATGCTTGCGGGAGGCGGCCTAAGTAGCAGGTCGCCCCCCTCTGTCAACGAAAGCGAGCGGCTGCCAGCGGCTTCCAACGGGCAAAGTTAAGCCTTGCAGCCGCGTTTGCTGTGCACGCCATCCCGGATCGATTGACAGGCCGACGGGGTGCGCCACTCTGGCGGCACGATGCCCGATCATCATCCGCTCGACGCCGCGCTGAAGCGCCTTGCCGCCGCGCTCGACCAGTGCGAGGCGGCCGCGCAGCGGCTGGGTCGCGCTGGCGACGAGAAGCGCGACCTCGTCGACACGCTCGCCGTGATGCAGGACGACCGCGGCCGCCTTGCCGGCGAATTGGACGAGGCGCTGACCCGCAGCCGGGAGCTGGAGCAGGCGACGCAGGAGGTGGCGCTGCGGCTCGGCCGCGCCGGCGGCACGCTGCGGCGCCTGCTGGCGGAAGCAGAGTGATGGCGACGGTCGCCGTCACCATCGCCGGGCGCGCCTACCGCATGTCCTGCGGTGAGGGCGAGGAGGCCCACCTGCAGGAGCTCGGCCGCCACGTCGATGCCGCGCTCGCCGGCCTGCGCAAGGGCTTCGGCGAGATCGGAGACAACCGGCTCGTGATCATGACCGCCATCACCGTCGCCGACGAGCTGTTCGAGACCCGCCGCCGCCTCGCGGAGGCGGAGCAGAAGCTCGCCGGCTTCGCCGCGACACGCTCCGAGGGCGAGGCAATGCGCGATGCGCTCGCGGGCGAGATCGCCGGCTCGCTCGACGCCGCCTCCGCGCGACTCGAGCGCCTGGCGCAGACGCTGAACGAGGCCGGTCGTGGGTGAGATGTCATCGACACTTCACCGTGGACGGCGGCAAGGATGGGCGCGCGGACCCGATCTGGCGTAGGCTCGTGCCGCACTTCCCGTTGACCCGATCGACATGCCAGCCATCGCCGTCACGTCCACCCTTTCGATCGACGACAGCGAGCTGGCGTTCGCCTTCGTGCGCGCGAGCGGACCCGGTGGGCAGAACGTCAACAAGGTTGAAAGCGCCGTGCACCTGCGTTTCGACGTGGCGCGCTCGCCCTCGCTCGACGACGGCACCAAGCGGCGG
This sequence comes from uncultured Beijerinckiaceae bacterium, assembly GCA_964246205.1. Classification (GTDB taxonomy): domain Bacteria; phylum Pseudomonadota; class Alphaproteobacteria; order Rhizobiales; family Beijerinckiaceae; genus RH-AL1. The sequence continues at coordinate 1,731 of CAXTQM010000252.1, forward strand.
CTGGCGACGCTGGCCGGGCGCCGGCTCACCGCCGACGGCGTGCTGGTGCTGTTTGCCCAGCAGCATCGCAGCCAGGAGCGCAACCGCGCCGACGCGCAAGCCCGGCTCGTGGCGTTGATCGCGCGGGCGGCGGAGCGGCCGAAGTTCCGCGTCAAGACGCGTCCGAGCCTGTCGGCCAAGCGCCGGCGCACCGATGCCAAGGTGCACCGCGGCGATGTCAAGCGCGGCCGGGGCCGCGTGACGGAAAGCTGATGCGTCGTGCCGTCGCCCTCGTCGCGCTGCTGCTCGCCACGTCGGCGGCGCGTGGCGAGACGGCCTGCCCCTCCGTCGGCGTCGAACCCGTTGCGATCGCGTCGGTGGGTTCCCGGCTGGAGCTGCACCTCGTCGACGGGCGGACGCTGCGCCTCGTCGGCCTCGATCCGGCGGGGCCTACGCCCAACAATCCCGATTTAGGCGAGACCGGCCGGACGGCCTTAGTCGCGGCGGTGGCGGGCAGGACCATCACGGCGAGCCTGTTCTCGGACAGGCCCGATCGATGGGGCCGTCTGCCGGCGACTGCCTTCGCCGACGGCGATCCCGCGCCGGGCGGGTTGGCACTTGTGGCGATCGACGGCGGCATCGGCCGTTACCTGCCCGAACCCGCCGCCCAGCCCTGTCGCGACGCGCTGCTGGCGGCGGAGGCGCGGGCTCGTTCGGCTTCTCTTGGCCTATGGCATGATCCGTATTATGGCGTCCTCGCCGTCGATGATCGGGACGCCTTCATCGAGCGTTCGGCGACGGACATCGTGGTGCAGGGGCGGCTCTGGCGGGTCGATGTCGGCCCATTCCGCACCAAGCTGCGGTTCGCTGCGCCGGGAGAGGCAAAACACGGACTGCTCGTCGCGGTGATCCTGCCAAAGGTCTTGAAGCGTTTCGAGGGACAAGGCGTGCATTTCGAGGCGCTCATCGGCCGGACCCTGCGTCTGCGCGGCCTCCTCGACCTGCGCTTTGGACCGCAGATCGAGCTGGCCGGCCCCGACGCGGTGGAACTGCTGCCCGTTGCTACGGGCGCCTCAGCTACGGCGGCGGCGAAGTGAGGCGGCCGCTGCTTCTGCTCGCGTCCATCGCCGGTCTCGGCGGCTGCGCCACCGTCGAGCAGCAGGGCATCGTGATGCAGCACATCGAGGCGCCGGCGGCGCCGCGCGTCATCACCGAGAGCACGTCCTCGGCCGAGCACAAGCGCATGGTCGCGCTGTTCGGCGGCGAGTACAAGGCCTTGGGCATCTCGAAGTATCTCGACGCGATTCTGGCCAAGCTGAACGAGACCGGCGAACTCGAGGGCAAGACCTACAAGGTCACGATCCTCAACACGCCCATCGTCAACGCCTTCGCCCTCCCCTCAGGCGACATCTTCGTGACGCGCGGCCTGCTGGCGCTCGCCAACGACGGCTCCGAGGTCGCCGCCGTCATGGCGCACGAGATCGCCCACGTGACGGAGAAACATGCCTTCGCGCGCGACGAGCAGGCCCGGCGCGCCGCCGTGATCAGCCGCGTTGCCCATCTCGTGCAGAACAAGGAGCGCGGCGATCAGGTCGAGCAGCTCGGCAAGCTGTCGATCGCCGGCTTCTCCCGCTTGCAGGAGCTGCAGGCCGACGAACGCGGCATCCGCACCATCGCCAAGGCCGGCTATGATCCCTATGGCGCCAGCCGGTTCCTCGCAGCGCTCGGGCGGTCGTCGGCTCTGCGCGCCTCGCTGATTGGGCAGAACGCCAGTGCGGGCAAGCCCGACTTTCTAGCCACCCATCCCTCGACGCCGGAGCGCATCGCCGCCGCCGTGCGCATCGCGCGCGGCTTCGGAGCACCCGACATCGGCACCCGCGACCGCGAGGCCTATCTCTCCGCCATCGACGGCATGATGTTCGGCGACGACCCCTCGGAGGGCACGATCCGTGGCCGGGTGTTCACCCAGCCCAAGCTCGGCTTCGTTGTCACCGCACCCGAAGGCTTCGTGCTCGAAAACTCGACGCAAGCGGTTCTCGGCGTCAAGGACGGCGGCATCGAAGCGCTACGGCTCGACAGCGTCGCCGTGCCAGAGACGCAGAGTCTCGAGACCTATGTGCGCTCGGGATGGATCGATGGGCTTGTCGAGAGCTCGATCGAGAAAGCGACGGTCGGCGGCATGCCTGCGGTGCTCGCCACCGCGCGCGCCGGCGAGTGGAACTTCCGCCTCGCCGCGATCCGTTTCGAAGACGACGAGGTGTACCGGCTCATTTTCGCCACGCACGGCCTGGATTCGGCCAACGAGATGGTGTTCCGCACCTCGATCTATTCTTTCCGCCGCCTCGCGCCTGACGAGGCGGGCAAGGTGAAGCCCCTGCGCATCGGCGTCCTGGCAGCCAAGACCGGCGACAGCCCCGCGGCGATCTCGGTGCGCATGGTGGTGGCCGACAAGCCGCTGGAAACCTTCGAGCTGCTGAACGGCCTCGAGAATGGGGCCGCGCTGAAGCCAGGCGAACGTTACAAGCTGGTGGTCGAGTAGGCCATCGGAACGGCGCGGAACCTGTCCGCCCCGACCGCTGTTCC
>CAXTQM010000253.1:0-2974 GCA_964246205.1 uncultured Beijerinckiaceae bacterium
AAGGTGGGACGGGAGTTCCTGCTGCGGAAGAACGGGGAGCGGCGGCGGGGGGGGGCCGCGCCCTGTGCTTCGACTTTGAGGTAGACGGTTTAGTAGCCAGCAAACGCCAGATTGAGCTTCAGCTTCGCCCGCTGTCTCAGCCGATTGCGCTTCTAAAGCGTCTTCCGAGCTGAAGGAATCGTAGTGGATTCCCAAATTGCTGAAGCAGTGATTCAAGCTGTCAGCCGGGTCGGAGGCCGGCAGGCATGTCAAAGGCTCTGTCGCAGGATCTCAGGGTACGCGTGTTGACGGCGATCGCCGGCGGGCTTCCCTGCCGCCAGGCGGCGCTGCGGTTCGGGGTCAGCGCGGCGAGCGCGATCCGCTGGCGGGCGCTCGAGCGCAGGCAGGGCGACGCCCGCCCCAAGGTGCTGGGAGGCGATCGGCGCAGCGGCCGCATCGAAGCGCAGACCGGCTTCATCCTTGGCCTCGTCGAGGCCACGCCTGACATCACGCTCGCCGAGATCAGGAGCGAGCTCGCGGCCAAGGGCGTCGGTGTCGGCATGGCGACGCTCTGCGCTTCTTCGATCGGCGCAAGATCACGCTCAAAGAAAGGCGGCGCATGCCACCGAGCAGGACCGTCGGGACGTCCTGAAGCAGCGCCAGGCCTGGTTCGAAGCCCAGCCCGACCTCGATCCAAACCGCCTCGTATGCATCGACGAGACCTGGACCTCCACCGCCATGGCCCGCAAGAACGGGCGCGCTCCCAGGGGCCAGCGGCTTCGCGTCGGCGTTCCGCATGGCCACTGGAAGACGACGACCCTCGTGGCAGGATTGGGGATCGACGGCATCGTAGCGCCGTTCGTTGTCGACGGACCCATCAACAAGCTCGCCTTCGAGACCTACGTCGACAAGGTGCTGGTGCCCGAGTTGCGGCGCGGCGACATCGTCGTGGCGAACAACCTGTCCAGCCACAAAGGGCCGGCGGTACGCGACATGATCGAGGCCGCCGGAGCCAAGCTGCTCTACCTGCCGCCCGTACTCGCCCGACTTCAATCCGATCGAGAACGCCTTCGCCAAGCTGAAAGCGCTTCTGCGCAAGGCCGCCGAACGCACCGTCGCCGGCCTGTGGGACGCCATCGGACGTCTCATCGACGCGTTCACGCCAGGCGAATGCAAAACCTCTTTGCCGCCGTCGGATACGACGCTTGGTGATCGGAAAGCGCTTTAGTTGAGCGGGCTCCGACATCGGACCGGCAATCGACGACACACTGGCCATACTGGTGTCGCGATCGCCGCCTTCAGCGGCGGCGGTGCCAGCCGCCGTGTTCGCCTCGGTCGAGGTCTTCGGCGAAGATACCGCCCGTAACAACCCGTTGATGACGCACGGTGCCGCCGACCGCGCGTCAAGCTCCTTGACGTGCATGGCACCGAGGACCGCTCAAGTCGGACGGCTACGGGGTCTCGGCCTACATCGAGGACGGCTGCGCCACCATCCGCACCCGCAACGAGCACGACTGGACCCGGCGCTCACCGGCCATGCCACCGCGGTCGCCAGACAGCGAAGTCGCATTCGCGGTCAACCTTCAAGGTCTCGTTGTCGCTTGGGCCGCATGCAACGCAGCACTCTTACGATCACCCGGTTCCAGCTGCCGGAAGATGAAGCGGCGAGATTTTACGCTCTGCCCGTTCTCAGCCAAGATCGTGGGATCGCATGTCGTCGACAACCATCGCCTGCGTGCGCTGGCTGTACTCGGACGGCTTATGACCGGTCCATCGACGAAAGGCTTTACTGAAGGCGATCTCGGACGTGTAGCCGGAGCTCAAGGCCAATGTTGCCAAGCCGACCTTTCCCTCCTTCAGCCGCCCGGCGGCATTCTGCATCCGCCATTGGGTGAGAAAGGCGACAGGCGTGCATCCCACCAAGTCTTGGAAGCGCTTGGCAAACCCGGATCTTGACATTCCGGCCACCTCGGCCAAGGTCGCAACGGTCCAGGTCCTCTCCGGTCGGCTGTGAATGGCCGATAACGCCGGACCGATCCGAAGATCGGCCACGCCCCGCAACCAACCCCGATCGATCGTCTCGCGCGTGCCCAGGTGGGAGCGAACCGCCTGGATGAAGAGGATGTCCGCGAGGCGCGTCGCCACGGTCTCCGAGCCGGGTCTGCCCGACGCCACCTCGGATCCGAGGAATGCCACGGTCGAAGCGAGCCACGGCTGTGATGAAGCCGTGTCGACCGTTTTCGACCGAAGGTGAAGAAGAGCGGGAAGGGCGGCGAGCAACGGGTTCTCCTGGCGGTTGCCGAAACCGAACACGCCCGAGATCAGGGACGTCGCCGGCTCGTTGGCGGTTCCTAGCCTCACCACCACCGGCTTGAACCGCACGCCGGGTGACCAGGCGTCGAGCCCGTGTTCCGCCAACACGGCCTTGAACGGCAGGCAATCGGCGTCAGCCGCTCCGGTTAGGCTGTGGGCGTCGCCCCTTGGCAGGACGACGACATCGCCCTGAAGAAGCCGGGTGGGCTTCGACTCTCCAGCCAGCCGCAGCCATGCCTCGCCCGAAAGCACGATGTGGAAGGGCGCGCCTAGCAGCGCGTCCTTGGCGAAGCCCCATGAGTCTGACAATTCCATGCGGCAAAATACCGAGCTTTGGAGCTTGAGGCTGTCCAACACCGTCTCGATAGCATCCATGCTAAGCTCTTTGCGGGACGATCTGGCAGCACATTTGGACGTTGACGTTCTAACAGTCCATTGCGCGAGCGCGTAGGTACAGCATCGCACCTGGATATATCGACCAGCCAAATCGGCACCAGGATCAGCGGACTCGCAAACCGGCGTGCCACTTGCCGCGTCTCGCTTCGCCTCGACGTGCGTCCCCAGCGAACGTGGTGGGTTCGCAAGGCTTTTTGCTCGCCAACGTCCGGGGCCGCAGCGATCACCGGTCCAGGGCCGACGAAACGTCCCATGCTCCAACACGAGATATCAAGATGAACATGAC
>CAXTQM010000253.1:2984-4261 GCA_964246205.1 uncultured Beijerinckiaceae bacterium
GGCATCGGTAGGCGCCTCGCCGAAGCGTTCCTCGCGAGACGCAACACGGTGATCATCTCCGGTCGCCGTGCGAGCGCGTTGGATGAGACCGTCGCGGCGAACCCCCGCCTGCGTTCCCTGACGCTGGACCAAGGCGATCGTGACGACGTCCGCGCCTTCTCCGCGCGGTTGATCGCGGCGCACCCCGACTTGAACGTCCTCGTGAACAACGCTGGGATCCAGCGGTCGGAAGACCTGACCAAGGGTGAACTGGCCGATGCTGAGGAGACGGTGATCACCAACCTGCTGGGGCCGATCCGGTTGACGGCCGCGCTGCTCCCCACGCTGCTGAAGCAGCCGCGGGCGACGATCATCAACGTCTCGTCGGGCCTTGGCTTCATGCCTCAGGCGATGACGCCGACCTACAGCGCGACGAAGGCGGCGGTGCATTCGTTCACGCAGTCGCTCCGCTTCCAGCTCCGGAATACGGCGGTAGCGGTGATCGAAATCGTTCCGCCCTGGGTACAGACGGGCCTGCAAGGGAAGCGGGGTGACGACCCGAGGGCCATGCCGCTCGACGCCTACGTCAACGAGACGATGGAGCTGCTGAAGACCAGCCCCGACGCGACCGAAATCCTCGTGGAAGCCGTCAAGCCGTTCCGCTTCGCCGAGCGCGGCGGCACCTTTGATGCCGTGTTCAAGCGGTTCAACGAAGGTGATGCCGAGGCGGCGGAACGGTGATGAGACGACCATCGAAAGGACGCTCGATATGGCACGTCGGGACGCCATCATCGTCTAAACTGGCTCGGCCGGCTCTGCGTACTGGCGAAGTTGGACACGGTGTCGGACACTCGTCGCCGACACGACCTAATTCCTTGCGGTCTTTGATCACTGCCACCGCGAATGGCCGCTAGACAAGCATCAGTGCCGTAAGCCGCCGGTTTCCTCCCGGCCATCTCAGGTTGAAGGACGGCCGGTTTGGCTTCGCGGCCATCTCGATCGGATGGCGAGACCTCTTCGGCCTCGATGCCAGTAGGCGGCATCAAGGCTTGAGTGCTGTGGCAAGGGGTCGGTGTACTGATCGGAGTCCGGGCGGAGCAGGTCGACACCGGCCGGGCCCTACTTCAGCAGCATACGGCTACCCGGCGTTGCGCCCCACATCGTAAGCACCGCGCGCGTCTTCCATGGCGGGGCCGTACGCGAGCGCCCAGTCGTACAGGGCTTCGAACGGTTGCCGCAGCGAGGGCACGCAGCTCATCCAGGACCTGCTCGCGGAGGGTGTCTCCATGGTGACGGGC
>CAXTQM010000254.1:0-1629 GCA_964246205.1 uncultured Beijerinckiaceae bacterium
GTCGAGCGGCGGTTGGCCCTGCATGCCGGCCGACGTCGCATTGACGAGGAGGTCGCAGCCGGCGAGCAGCCCGGGCAGGCCCGCCAAGGTCTCGGGTCGACCGCCGAGGCGCTCCGTCAGCGTGCGCGCCCGATCAAGCGTGCGGTTGGCGACCACCACGTCGAAGAAACCGCGCCCGACCAGCGCCTCGACGATCGCCCGCGCCGCGCCGCCCGCGCCGACCACCACAGCTCGCGTCTTGTGAAAATCCCAGCCCGGCGTCTCCTGGTCGAGCGCTCCGAGAAAGCCGGCGCCGTCGGTGGAGTCTCCCCAGAGTTCTCCACCTCTTATCCACAGCGTGTTGACGGCGCCGAGCCGCGCCGCCGTCGGGGTGAGCCTGTCGCATAGAACCGCCGCCGCGGCCTTGTGCGGGATCGTGACATTGCCCCCGGCGAAGACGCCGGCACGCAGCTCGGCGACGAAACCTTCGAGACCGTCCGGCGCCACGGCCACCTTCTCGTAGCTTCCAATAATGCCGTTTCGATCTAGCCAGGAACCGTGGATCAGCGGCGAGCGCGAATGCGCGATAGGCCAGCCGACGACGAAGGCGCGCGTCACACCTCCACCGCCCCGATGTCGCGCAGCAATCGAAGCAGGTTCAGCATCGGCAGCCCGAGGATCGTCGACTGCTCGCCCTCGATGGCCTCGAAGAGGTGGATGCCTAACCCTTCCACTGCGTAGCCGCCGACGCTGGCGAGCACGCCGTCGCCCGCGAGGTCGAGGTAGCAATCGACGAAGGCTTCGGAGAAAGGCCGGCACGTAAGATGCGCCTCAGCACAGGTTTCGGCCACGACCGCGCCGTCGCGCATCAAGCACAAGGCGGCGTGAAGCACGTGCGTTCGTCCGGACATGGCGATGATCTGGCGCTTTGCCATCGCGCGGTCCGCCGGCTTGGTCACCAGCTCTTCGGCGATCGCCAGCGTCTGGTCTGCCCCGAGCACCAAGCGGCCGGGCTGATCGGAACTGACGCCGCGCGCCTTCTCACCTGCCAGGATTGCGGCGACGGCAGCGGCCGTGGAACTCGGCGGCAGGGTCGCCTGAATACCGCGCTCGTCGATCCCGGCGTCGATCGCCTCGAACGGAATGCCTGCCGCCGCGAGCAGCGAACGGCGCGCCTGGCTCTTCGAGGCGAGGACGAGGGGGCGGGGCAGCAGCCAGAGGTTGGGCATCGGTCCTGGTGTCGAGCAGGGGCGCTCAGTCGATGTCGGCGCCGTCGAAGGCCATCGACTTATGCCGGTGCGCGCGCAGCAGGTCCATGATCGCGGCGGCGGTCTCCTCGATGGAGCGGCGGCTGACGTCGATCGTCGGCCAGCCCTGGCGCTCAAACAGCCGGCGCGAGGCGTTGATCTCGTCGGTCACCAGCTTCTTGTCGACGTAATCGTTCATGTCGTCGGCGTGGCTGAGGATACGCGAGCGGCGCACCTGCACGATGCGGTCGGGTGTCGCCAGCAGGCCGACGACCAACGGCTTCACCAGCACGCGGATCGAGGCCGGCACCTCCACGCGTGGCACCAGTGGAATGTTGGCGGTCTTGAGGCCGCGGTTGGCGAGATAGATGCTGGTCGGCGTCTTGGAGGTGCGGCTGATGCC
>CAXTQM010000254.1:1729-4256 GCA_964246205.1 uncultured Beijerinckiaceae bacterium
ACGGCGCGCGAGACCGCCATCAGGGTCTCGCCGGTGGCGTCGGAGAGCAGGTGGAGATGGAGGCTCGTGCGCGTGGCCGGCTCTTTCCAGATGGGCGGTGAACTGTTGGGGATGGGCGGGGACAATCAGGTCGCCTAACCGGCAACCGGGTTTGGCGTACCCGAGCGGCCGAGAACCATCAACAGGCGAGCCGCCGGGGCTCGACCCGTCCTGGTGCCGCCGCAAGTGTTAACAAGTCGTTAACCATGCACGCCGGGTCAACGAGGCGCCATGCAAGCGACCAGCGCGGTTAAGGAATCGTTAACCCGCTTCTCGCCGTCCCGCATTGTGGACAAGACTCGCAAGTGCCTGCCACCGAGAGACGTTGTGCATCCCGCCCCGTGGCCCTAATCGGGGGCCTAAGAAGAAGAAAAAGAAGAATCTTTCTAAGGATTTGTTGAATTTGACCGTGGAAACGCGTCTTGCCGTCCCGAAGTTCCTGCGCGCCCTCTCCGGTGAGCCGGTCTGGCCGCCGCCGCTATGGCTGATGCGCCAGGCCGGACGCTACCTGCCGGAATACCGGGCAATCCGTGCTGAGGCCGGCACGTTCCTTCAGTTCTGCTACGACCCCAAGACCACGGTCGAAGCCACGCTGCAGCCGATCCGGCGGTTCGGCTTCGACGCCTCGATCCTGTTTTCCGACATCCTGGTGATTCCCGATGCGCTCGGCCAGAACGTGCGCTTCGAGACCGGCGAGGGTCCCAGGCTCGATCCGATCGGCGATACCAAGAGCGTCGATGCGCTGCGCGAGGAGATCGACCTCGCCCATCTCGCCCCCGTGTTCGAGACCGTGGCCCGCCTGAAGCAGGACCTGCCGAAGGACGTGCCGCTGATAGGCTTCTGCGGCGCGCCTTGGACGGTGGCGAGCTACATGATCGCCGGCCGCGGCACGCCCGACCAGGCGCCGGCGCGCGTCTTCGCCTATCGCGAGCCGGCCTTGATGGCGCGGATCGTCGACAAGCTGGTGGCTGCCTCGATCGCCTACCTGAACCGCCAGGTCGAGGCAGGCGTCGACGCGCTGCAGATCTTCGACACCTGGGCGGGCGTGCTGCCGGCCGGCGAATTTGAGCGATGGTGCGTGCGCCCGATCGCGGCGATCATCGCCGGCGTGCGCGCCAACCACCCGGGAATGCCGATCATCGTCTTCGCCCGCGGGATCGGACCGCGTATCCTCGAGCTCAAGGACGCCGTTGGCGCCGACGCGCTCGGGCTCGACACCGCGGTCGATCCGCACTGGGCGGCACGTACGCTGCCAGCGACGACGGTGCTGCAGGGCAACCTCGATCCGCTTGCCCTCATCGCCGGCGGGCACGCGCTCGATGCCGCCGTGGGCCGCATTCTCGCCGCCTTCCGCCACCGCCCGCACGTCTTCAACCTCGGCCACGGAATCTTGCCGGAAACGCCGATCGCCCACGTCGAGCGCCTGGTGGAGCTCGTGCGGCGCGGGGAATAGTCGCCAGACGGGTGTGGGCTGGCCAAGCGGCTTTGCGCGTGCTTCTAGGGCGCGCTCGCAACCATCGGACCTCCGAATGACCACCTACTCGCTGTTCCTCCTGCCGGGCGACGGCATCGGCCCCGAGGTGATGGCCGAGGTCGAGAAGGTGATTGCGGCGCTCGAACGGTCCGGCGCCGCCCGCTTCGCACTCGACCACGGCCTCGTCGGGGGTGCTGCGTTCGACGCGCACGGCGCGGCCATCTCCGACGCCGACATGGCCAAGGCGCAGGCGGCCGATGCCGTGCTGCTCGCCGCCGTGGGCGGTCCCAAATGGGACGGCGTGCCTTACGAGCAGCGCCCTGAGGCCGGCCTGCTGCGGCTGCGCAAGGACATGGGGCTCTACGCCAACATCCGCCCGGCGATCTGCTACCCCGCGCTAGCCGACGCCTCCTCGCTCAAGCGAGAGCTGGTCGACGGACTCGACCTCGTGATCGTGCGCGAGCTGACCGGCGGCGTCTATTTCGGCGAGCCCAAGACCATTACCGATCTCGGGGGCGGCCAGGAGCGTGCCGTCGACACCCAGGTCTACGACACCTACGAGATCGAGCGCATAGGCCGCGTCGGCTTCGATCTGGCGCGGCAGCGCGGTCACCGCCTCTGCTCGTCGGAGAAGCGCAACGTCATGAAGTCCGGCGTGCTGTGGAACCGCGTCATCACGAGGATGGGCCGCGACGAATACCCCGACGTCGCGCTCGAACACCAGCTTGCCGACGCCCTCGGCATGGCGCTGGTGCGCCACCCCAAGCGCTTCGATGTTATCGTCACCGACAACCTCTTCGGCGACATGCTGAGCGACGTGGCGGCCATGCTGACCGGCTCCATTGGCATGCTGCCCTCCGCCTCGCTCGGCGACGTCGACGCGGTCACCGGCCGGCGTAAAGCGCTCTACGAGCCGGTGCACGGTTCCGCCCCGGATATCGCTGGCCGCGGCCTCGCCAACCCGATCGCGATGATCGGCTCGCTCGCCATGGCGATGCGCTACACCTTCGATCG
>CAXTQM010000255.1:0-4251 GCA_964246205.1 uncultured Beijerinckiaceae bacterium
GTGCTGATCGACCGCACCAACCACCACCTGTTCCAGCCGCTGCTCTACCAGGTCTCGACCGCGGCGCTGGCGCCCTCCGACATCGCCTCGCCAATTCGTGCCCTGCTCGGCACCCACAAGAACGTCTCGGTGGTGTTTGGCGAGGTGGAGGGAGTCGACAAGGCCAAGCGCCAGGTCTGCGTCCGTGACACCGGCATGATCGACTATGACTACCTGATCCTGGCGATCGGCTCGGTCTATGCCTGGTTCGGTCACGACGAATGGGCCAAGCACGCCGCCGTGCTGAAAACCCTGCCCGATGCATTGCAGATCCGCCGGCGCATCCTCGAATCTTTCGACTGGGCCGAGACCCGAACCGATCCCGAAGAGGTGAAGGCGCTGACCACCTTTGTCGTGGTCGGCGGCGGTCCCACCGGCGTAGAGCTCGCCGGCTCGCTCGCCGAGCTGTCGCGGGCGACGCTCAAGGCCGAGTATCGCCACATCGATCCCTCGAAGGCGCGCATCGTTCTGGTCGATGCCGGCAAGCGCATCCTGGGCGAATTTCCGGAGCATCTCTCGGCCTACGCCAAGACGACCCTTGAGCAGCTCGGGGTCGAGGTTCGCCTCAACTCGGAATGCAAGAGCATCGATGCCCGCGGCGTCACCGTGGCCGACCATCGGATCAATGCCGCCAACGTGTTCTGGGCCGCTGGCACGCGCGCTGAGCCCGCGGCGCAATGGATCGACGCCAAGGCGGCCAAGAACAACGCCGTCGAGGTGACGAGCGACTGCTCGGTGCCGAACCATCCCGAGATCTTCGCCATCGGCGATGTATCGAGCTATAAGACCAAGGAGGGCAAGATCCTGCCGGCGCTGGCGCCGGTCGCCAAGCAGCAGGGCGCCTACGTCGCCAAGGTCGTCGCCAGCCGCATTGGCTCGGCCAAGCACCCCGGCCCGTTCAAATACACGGATCTCGGCACTATGGCGGTGATCGGCCGCTCGCATGCCATCGGCGTCATCATGGGCATGAAGTTGACCGGACGACCGGCCTGGCTGTCGTGGTCGCTGGTCCACCTGCTGCTGCTGATTGGCTTCCGCAATCGCGTCATGGTGTTCACCAATTGGGCCTGGGCGTTCTTCACCTACGGCCGCGGCTCGCGCCTTGTCGTCGGGAAGCCGCGCGTTACGGTCGAGGACGACCACCTCGAGACGTCGGAGCGGATCTTAAAAGTGGCGCCGACGCCCGCACCGGCCGAATAGGCGGTCAGTTGTCCTCCTTGGCGGTGACCTTGAGGTCGGCCTGGCAAGACGCCAGCACCGGCTGAGCCCGCGCCCTGGAATGACCGGTGACCATGAGCGCGTGCACGATGCGGTGCACGGACTCCTTTTGGCTGAAGTAGGGATTTGGCGCACGGCCGTCCTTCCTTGCCTGATCCTTGACCAGACCGGAAGCCAGCCCTTCGAGGAAGAAGCAGCGAAAGCCGATGGCCTCGACGCGGCGGCGCTGATAGGCGGCATAGCAGGCGTCGAGATCGGCGCCGAGCGCCCTAGGTCCGCCTTCCCGGAAATGCGCCATGGCCTGGTCCTGCTCGTCCAGCGCGGCGGTCGAGAAATGGCCGTTCTGGTGCTCCTTGGCCGGGACCAGCAGCATGGCGATCCCCATTGCCTCTGCCTGCTCGGCGTCGAGCCATGTCATGCCCTGACCGGGCGTCTTGAAGACGATCATCTTTGCCGTCTCGTCGCTGAGCCCGAGCGCGTCGCAATAGATGCCGACCACGTGGATACCGACTTCGCTCACCTTATCGGTGCGGCCGTCGAAAGGCGCGTGGAAGCCGATGTGGGCGTCGCTGCTGGCGAAACGCTTGCGGCCGGAAAGCCAGATCATCGCGCAAGTGGAAAGGCAGACGTGGCCATCCTCCACCCTCGTCGCCCAGCCGCGCTCCTGAATGCGAAGGCCGATCTTCAAGCCCTCCATCATCTTGCCGCCGGGCCCAGACAGGATGACGACGACATCCTTGCGGCGGCCCAGGCGGAGGACGGCATCCTCGAAGCGAGGCAGGTCGCCGATAACGACCTGGCCGCTGATCGTGATGGTGGCGGCGTCGAGATCGGCGGTCACCGTGGACGCGCCGGCTTGCTGCGCCAGAAGGAAAAGGAAGGCGGCAAACAGTAAAGCGATATGGACCATCACAAGCCCCGCAATTATCGTCTTGGCAACCGCCTAGATAACGCCGGGAAGCTGAGCCGGTTTGAAAGCCCGCGGCGGATTTCGTCGTGGAAGCTCTAGACCGCCCAGCCGCTTTGCCGCCTTGCCTTCTCCCTCGCGTCGCGCTTGTAAGAGCGATGAACAGCCTGAAGCCTCGTGACGAGGACGAAGTCCTCGCCGCCGTGCGGGACGCCCTGGAGGAAGAGCGCCCGGTCGAGATTGTCGGCCACGGCTCCAAGCGCGGGCTCGGCCGCCCGGTCGAGGCGAGGGCGCAGATCGACACCAGCGGGCTAACCGGCATCACGCTCTACGAGCCTTCCGAGCTGGTGATGACCGCGCGTCCTGGCACGCCGATGGCCGACATTGCCAAGCTGCTCGAGGAGAACAACCAGGAACTCGCCTTCGAGCCGATGGACCCCTCTAAGCTCTGGCGCGGCAACTCGACGGGTACGCTCGGCGGCACGGTGGCTGTCAACGCCGGCGGCCCGCGGCGGATCAAGGCCGGCGCCGCGCGCGACCACGTTCTCGGCTTCCGTGCCGTGTCGGGCCGCGCCGAGATCTTCAAGTCTGGCGGTCAGGTGATGAAGAACGTCACCGGCTACGACTTGTCGAAGCTGATTGCCGGCTCTTACGGCACCCTCGCGGTGATGACCGAAATCTCGATCAAGGTGCTGCCGCGCGCCGAAACCGAGCGCACCTTCCTGCTCTACGGGCTCGACGAGGCGGCGGCGCTGGCGACGCTGCGCGAAGCCTCGGGCCTGCCCCACGAGGTGTCGAGCTACGCCTGCGTCCCAGACGGCTCGCACGCCGGCGTGGCGGCAGGCTGCTGCCTCGCTTTGCGGCTCGAAGGCCCCGAGGTGTCGGTCGACACGCGCTACGACGACCTCGTCGCGCATTTCGGCCCACGCGGCGACGTCGACGATCTCGGCGAGCGCGCCTCTCGCCTGTTTTGGGCGGCCTTGCGCGACGTCGCGCCGCTCGCCGACCTTGCCGGGCCGATCTGGAAGGTGTCTACTGCGCCGAGCGAGGGCGCGGGCTACGTCGCCGACCTGCGCGAGGCCGCCGTGCCGCTGGCGCGCTGGTACTACGACTGGGCCGGCGGTCTGGTCTGGCTCGCGCTGGAAGGGACCGACGCCCATGCCGCGGCGATCCGCGGCGTGTTGGCGCCCCATGGCGGCCACGCCACGCTGGTGCGAGCCGACCCCGAGATCCGCGCCGCGACCCCGGTGTTCCAGCCGCAACCCGGTGCGCTCGCTGCGCTATCGCGGCGGGTGAAGATCAGCTTCGATCCCCTGCTCCTCCTCAACAGAGGCCGCCTCGGCCTCGAGAGCTGACGCCATGCAGACCGATTTCGCTCCGGACCTCCTTGAGCAGCCGGCCTTCGCCGCAAGCGAGAAGATCATCCGCAAATGCGTGCATTGCGGCTTCTGCACCGCGACTTGCCCCACCTTCGTGCTGCTCGGCGAAGAGAACGATTCGCCTCGCGGCCGTATCTACCTGATGAAGGACATGCTGGAGAACGACCGCCCGGCAGATGCCGAGACGGTCAAGCACGTCGACCGCTGCCTCTCCTGCCTCGCCTGCATGACGACCTGCCCATCCGGCGTGAACTACATGCACCTCGTCGACCACGCCCGCGCGCACATCGCCAAGACCTACCAGCGCCCGTTCATGGACCGGCTGACGCGCGCCGTGCTCGGCTGGATCCTGCCCTACCCCGCGCGTTTTCGCCTGGCCCTGCGCGGCGCCATGCTGGCGAAGCCCGTGGCCCAAGTGTTTCCGAGGCGCTTCCACGCCATGTTCGCTATGGCACCGGCCTCGCTGCCCGCTGCGGGCGACAGCGGCAGGCCGGCGGTGCATCCGGCGGCAGGCGCGCGGACCAAGCGCGTCGGTTTGCTGGCCGGCTGCGCCCAGCAGGTGCTCGATCCGGCGATCAACGAGGCGACGATCCGCGTGCTGACCCGCCACGGCATCGAGGTGGTGGTGGTGAAGGGCGTCGGCTGCTGCGGCGCGCTGCAGCACCACATGGGCCAGGAGAAGTCCTCGCACGCGTTTGCCGCGTCCAA
>CAXTQM010000256.1:0-4232 GCA_964246205.1 uncultured Beijerinckiaceae bacterium
GGCGAGGCCGGCCGGCTCGCTGTCGAAGGCGGAGACCTCGCCCTGCCCCGCCAGGCGCAGCGCGAAGGTGCCGACGCCGCAGAACAGGTCGGCGACGCGCCGAGCACCGGCGATAGCCTGCAGCACGCGGGCGGCGAGCTCGGCCTCGCCGGCGGCCGTTGCCTGCAGAAAGGCGCCCGGCGGCAACGCGAGGCGGGCCGCGTCGAAGCGGACCTCCGGCCTGCGGAACTCGACGACGATCGTGCCGTGATTGGAGAGACGCGCGAGGTCGTGGGCCGCCGCGACCTGCGTGAGGCGCGCGCGCTCGCCGTCGTCGAGCGTACCGTGGCCTCGCAGGTCGATGTCGAGGCCCTCGTCCGTCGTGGTGGCGAGGAGGTCCAGCGGTTTGTGCAGCGCGCCCGAGTCGAGCAACGCGGCCACGATGGCGCGAGCCGCCGGGAGCGCGCCATCGAGGCCGGGATCGAGGATCGGGCAGGACTCGATTGCGACGATGGCGTGCGATCGGGCTTCCATGAAGCCGGTGCGGGTGCGCCCGTCCGCCGCCGACGAAGCGGCGTGGAAGGTTGCGCGCCGTCGTCCGGCGCCGTGGGCGTCGACCATGGCGGCCACCTCGCAGGTGAGTCCGGCGCGGGTAAGGGCCTCCACCACCAGGCTCCTCTTCCAGGCGGCGTAAGGTGCGGGCGCCCATTCCTGCACGGCGCAGCCGCCGCAGGTGGTGAAGTAAGGGCAGATCGGCGCGATGCGGTCGGGGCTTGGCGACACCAAGCCAACGAGCGACGCACGCTCCCCGCCGGTGCTGTCGACGGTGACGGTCTCGCCCGGCAAGGCATAAGGGACGTAGAGCCGCAGGCCGTCGCGCGAGGCGACCCCCTCGCCGCGCCCCCCCATGCGCTCGATGGCGACGCGGGCGACCGCCGGGAAGCGGACCTCGGTCAGGGCTCGTTCAATGTGGCGATCACCGCATTTAGCTCGCCGCGCAACGCCGCAATCTCGGCGTCGCTCATGCGCAGCTGCTCGACGATGCGGCAGCGCACGCCAATGGCGCGCTCGCGCATGCCGCGACCGGCCTCGGTCAGCGCGATCTCGACCTCGCGCTCGTCCTGCACACGGCGCGAGCGGGTTACCAGCCCGGCGACTTCCAGGCGCTTCAGCACCGGCGTCAGCGTGCCCGAATCGAGAGCCAGGCGCAGCCCGATGTCGGATACCTTCAGCGCGTCGGTGCGCCAGAGCACGATGAGGACGAGGTATTGCGGATAGGTGAGGCCGAGCTCGTCGAGCAGCGGGCGGTAGGCCTTCTTGATGGCGTGGGCGGCCGCGTACAGCGAGAAGCAGAGCTGGTTGTCGAGGCTGAGCGGGTCAAGCTCGGCGTCGACCTCGGCCAGGGCGGCATTCGTCATCTTGTCACCACGGGCTGCAGCCCTCATCCACGAGGACCGACCGATCTACGGCTTCCATCGTGACGGTCTGGTGACCGTCGCTTCCGATCTGTACCGCGTAACCTATTCCCGACGAAGCGATTTGATCGGCGGAGCTTCGTCGTCATGCCCGCAAAACGGACGTGGCATTTGATCCAACTCGTGCAGGGTAGAGCCGAGCCGAGGTCAGGCGCGCGGAACGCAATCGTCCCACACCATGCCGAACGACCGGACTGCGGCGGCGTCGAAACGCGGGATGCGGATCGACGCGTCATCTCCGTCGTGGGGTTTGTAGTCGGCCACGCCGGCGATGGGCGCGATGGCGGCGGTCGGGAAGAAGCCGGTCGACGCCTCGTATTGGTAGACCATGAGGAAGCTGCCGTCGGACGTCGAGCCGTCGGGCAGGCGCAGCCCGGCGGGGCAAGCCGTCCAGCTGTGCGGCACACCGGGGCCGATGTCGACGAGCGAGCCGGGCGCCACGACGTGGAGCGCGCCGGCCAGCTCGACGAGGCCGCAGCCGTTCAGCACCAGGATGCGCTCGGCGAGCAGGCGTCGGGTGCCGGCTTCGTCGGGCGTGCTCAGGTGCACGTGACGCGGCAGGCGGATTTGCTCGGTGAAGGGAATGAAGCCGTAAGGCCCGGCGAACGCGATGCCACCAGCCGACATCTCGTGCATGACGAGCGGCATGTCTGAGAACGGCGTCTTGATGGCGGCGCCGGTGCCATGCGTGACACGGCAGCCGTGCGGCAAGGCGACCCCGCTCACTTTAGCATACGGCGGAACGGCAGGGCGGCGACGACCGCCGCGCCGCCTATGCGGCGGGCCAGGTTGACCCCGCGCAATGCCTCGTCGAGCGCCCACAAGCCGAGGCTGCCCACCTGCACGGCGCGGATCGCCGTGCCGGCCGGACCACGCCGGCCTTCGACCAGCCGCGAGGTCGAGGCGGCGAGGAACACCAGCATCAGCAGGTTGGGCGATTGCCCGATCACGATGCGCCCGGTGCGGCGGTCTTCGAAGAGCCAGCGAAACATTGTCATGGAAAGTAAACGCGGGAGCCGCAGTCGCGATCCCGCGGCGCCATCGCTCCTATTTCGTGAGCACCAGCTGAGTGAACGGGTAGACGTAGGCCTGTAGCATGACCACGCAGCCGACGAGGCAGGCCAGCGCGATCGAGTGCTTGAAGACGAAGCGCAGGATGGTGCCCTCGTGCCCGTACCAGTTGGTGGCGGTGGAGGCGACGACGATGGATTGCGCGTCGATCATCTTGCCCATGACGCCGCCGCTGGAGTTGGTGGCGGCCATGAGGATCGGCGACAGGCCGAGCTGTCGCGCCGTCACCGTCTGCAGCCCGCCGAAAAGCACGTTGGAGGCGGTGTCCGAGCCCGTCAGCGCGACGCCGAGCCAACCGAGCAGCGCGGCGAAGAACGGGTAGACCACGCCGGTCTGGGCGAAGGCGAGGCCGAGTGTGGCGTCGACGCCGGAATAGCGCGTCAGCGTGCCCAGGCCGAGCATGGCGGCGATGGTGATCAGCGACTTGAACACCAGCCGGAACGTGCGGCCGTAGCAGCGTAGCATCTGCATCGGCTTGTAGCCGATGACGAAGCCAGCGATGATCGCGGCGACCAGGATGCCAGTGCCGGTCATGGTCAAAATGTTGAACTTGAACACTGCCGCTTCGAGCGAAGGCTTGGGCACGACCGGCGGCATCTTCTGTACCAGCTTGTTCAGGCCGGGCACGGCGAATTGCGGCAGGAAGACGGCGTCGGCGATCTTCTTGAACGTGTCCGTGCCCCACACGAAGACCGTAGCGCACAGGATGATCCACGGCAGCCAAGCCTGGATCGGCGTGATTCCGCGATCGGGCGCGGCGATGATGTCGGCCTCAGAGGGCACCTCGTGGCCGGGGCCGCCGCGGCCGTGGTCGGTCTTGCCCATCGTCGACAATGACGTGTCCTTGACCGAGGCGCCGAGCGCGGCGCTCTCCCAGATCTCGGCCGGCTGCCACACTTTGAGGAACAGGGTCAGGCAGCCCATCGACACTAGCGCGGCGACGACGTCGACGAGCCAGGGGCCGTGATAGTTCGACACCACGAACTGGCTGACGGCGAAGGCTAGGCCGGCAACGAGGATCGCCGGCCAGATCTTCAGCATCGGGCGGAAGCCGACGAAGGCCCAGATCAGCCAGAACGGCACCAGCAGCGAGAAGAACGGCAGCTGCCGTCCGACCATGGCGCCGAGCGTGATCGGCGACAGGCCGGTGGTCGAGCCCAGCACCACGATCGGCGTGCCGAGTGCTCCGTAGGCGACCGGGGCGGTGTTGGCGATTAGCGACAGGCCGGAGGCGGCGAGCGGCGAGAAGCCGAGCCCGATGAGGATGGCCCCGGTGACGGCGACCGGCGTGCCGAAACCGGCCGCCCCCTCGAAGAAGGCGCCGAAGCAGAAGGCCACCAGCAGCAGCTGCAGCCGGCGGTCCGGCGTGATGCCGGCGATCGAGCCCTGCAGCACCTTGAACGAGCCGTTCTCCACCGTCAGCCGATAAAGGAAAATGACGTTGAGGATGATCCAGCCGATCGGGAACAGGCCCGTCGCGATGCCGAGCACGCTGGCGTCGAGCGCCTTGTCGAACGGCATGCCGAAGATGACGACGGCGACGAGGACGGCGGCGATCAGCGCGGCGATGGCGGCGACGTAGGCCTGAACCTTGCCGGCGGCGATCAGCCCGAGCAGCACCACGACGGGTATGGCCGCGACCAGCGTCGAGAGCAGCGCGCTCCCGAGTGGGTTATAGACCTGACTCCACAGCATCTTCCGCCCGCA
>CAXTQM010000257.1:0-4224 GCA_964246205.1 uncultured Beijerinckiaceae bacterium
TCGAGGACAGGATCGTCAGCGCGAAGCCGAACAGGATCGAGATGCGGGTGCCGTAAATGACTCGGGCGAGCACGTCGCGGGCGCCGCCGTCGGTGCCGAGCCAGTCAGTCTCCACCGCCGCGCATCCCTTCGCCGCCGGCGCGCCGGCCTTGACCGCCGCCGCCGCGCATTGCGCCTTGCTCAGGGTCCAGGTCGGCTGCATCGGCGCCGGCAGAGCCTCGCCGAAGTTCGGCGTGCCGTAGGAGAAACGGATCGGCGGCCACAGCATCCAGCCGTGCGCGTCTATCTCGTCGGCCACCGCCTTGTTGCGGTAGTCCGCCGGCGCGAACAGGAAGCCGCCGAACTTGTCCTCGCCGTAGTCGCGGAAGATCGGCGACAGTAGCTCGCCCTTGTAGGAAATCAGGATCGGGCGATCGTTGGCGATGAGCTCGGCGAAAAGCGTGACGAGAAAGATTGCCGAGAACAGGAGCAGCGACCAGTACCCGCGCTTGTGGCTGCGGAAGACGGCGAGGCGGCGCGCGTTGATCGGCGTCAGCCGCAGGAATCGCGAAATCGGCACGCGCGGGCCGATCTGGCCGACCGTGCGGATCGCCGGCGCGTCCATCAGATCTCGCGCCGCTCGAAATCGACCCGCGGATCGATCCAGGTGTAGGTGAGGTCCGAGATCAGGTTCACCACCAGCCCGATCAGCGCGAAGACGTAGATGTTGGCGAAGACGATGGGGTAGTCGCGGGCGATGACGGCCTCGTAGGACATGCGGCCGAGGCCATCGAGCGAGAAGATGTACTCGATGAGCAACGCGCCGGTGAAGAAGGCGCCGACGAAGGCGGCCGGGAAGCCCGCCACGACGATCATCATCGAGTTGCGAAAGAGGTGGCCGTAGAGCACGCGGCGCTCGTCGAGGCCCTTCATGCGCGCGGTCAGCACGTAGGCCTTGCCGATCTCGTCGATGAAGGCGTTCTTGGTCAGCGCCGTCACCGTGGCGAAGGAGCCGAGCGTCAGCGCGGTGACGGGCATGGCGATATGCCAGAGGTAGTCGCCCACCTTCCCGATCAGCGACAGCTGGGCGAAATCGTCGGAGGTCAGGCCGCGCTGCGGAAAGAGCGGGAAGTTGGCCGAGCAGAACAGCGTCGCCAGCAGCACCGCCCAGAGGAAGCTCGGGATCGCGAAGCCCGTCGAGACGGCGAGCGACGTCGCGACATCGAAGCGCGAGCCGTCGCGCACCGCCTTGCGGATGCCGAGCGGGATCGAGATGAGGTAGGAGAGCAGCGTCATCCAGACGCCGAGCGACACCGAGACCGGCAACTTCTCCCAGATCAAGGTCGAGACCGGGATGCGCGAGAACAGCGAGCGTCCCAAGTGGAAGGTGGCGTCGCCGCTCAGCAGCAGCCAGAAGCGCTCCCAGACCGGCTTGTCGTAGCCGAACTGCTTCTCGATCTCGCGGCGGATCGCCGGGTCGAACCCTTGCAGGCCCCGCGCGCGCGTCTCTCCGGCGGAGAGGCTGGCGCCGCCGCCCTCCTGCCCGGCGCCGCCGGTCGCGCCCTGGATCTGCGCCACCATTCGGTCGACCGGGCCGCCGGGCACGAAGTTCGAGATCAAGAACGAGATGAAGACCACGCCGACGA
This sequence comes from uncultured Beijerinckiaceae bacterium, assembly GCA_964246205.1. Taxonomy (GTDB): domain Bacteria; phylum Pseudomonadota; class Alphaproteobacteria; order Rhizobiales; family Beijerinckiaceae; genus RH-AL1. The sequence goes on from CAXTQM010000257.1 coordinate 1,626, forward strand.
TCGTCGGGATCATCAGCAGCAGGCGGCGCAGCGTGTAGGCAAGCATCGGCTGCGCTCAGCCCGGCAGCGCGGTCTTCTTGGCCTTGGCCTCGTCGTACCACCAGGTGGAAACGACGTTCAGCCCGTATTTGGCGTCCGTCTTCGGCTTGGCGAAAAGCTCCCAGTAGGCGACGGTGTGGCCGGACTTGTTCCACATCGGCACCCAATAATGGCCGGCGCGTAGCACGCGGTCGATGTCCTGGCACACGGTCGTCAACGTCTCTCGATTGTCGGCGACGACCGCCTTCTCGATCAGTGCGTCGAGAATGGAGTCCTTGATGCCGCACAGGTTGCGCGAGCCGGGGACGTCGGCGGACTCCGAACCGAAGTACTCGCGCATGCCAGCACCGGGAGTTGTGCCGAAGCCGAAACGCAGCGTCACGATGTCGAAGTCGAATTTGTCGGTGCGCTGCTTGTACTGCGCGGGATCGACCATCCGGATGTTGGCCTCGATGCCGAGAAGGGCGAGGTTGCGGATGAACGGCAGCGTGTGCGGCTCGAGCGAGGGCTCGCTGTCGAGGAACTCGACGACGAACGGCGAACCGTCGGGCAGCACCAATTTCTGTCCCTGGCGCTTGCAGCCGGCGGCAAGCAGCAGTTCGAGACCCTTCTTCAAGAGCTTGCGGTCCGAGCCGGAACCGTCGCTCTCAGGCGGCAGGTAGGCCGGCCCGAACATGTCTGGCGGCAGCTTGCTCTTGTAGGGATCGAGGTAGGTTAGTTGCGCCGGGTCGGGGCTGTCCTTGGCCTCCATCGGCGAGTTTTGGAAATAGGATACGGTGCGCTGGTAGGCGCCGTACATGATGTTGGCGTTGGTCCACTTGAAGTCGAAAGCGTAGCCGAGCGCTTCGCGGATGCGTGGATCCCTGAATTTGTCGCGGCGGGTGTTCATGAACCAGCCCTGCGTCCCGTTCGGGAAGTCGTCGGGGACGACGGCCTTGATCATGCGTCCGTCCTTCACTGCCGGGATGTCGTAGCCCGTCGCCCAGATGCGCGAGGTGAACTCCTCGTGGAAGGTGAAGGCGCCGGCCTTGAAGGCCTCGAAGGCCAGCGAGCGGTCGGCGTAGTATTCGTAGCGGATCGTGCCGAAGTTGTTGGTGCCGATGTTGATCGGCAGGTCCTTGGCCCAATAGTCCGGGCGCAACTGCATCGCGATGTACTTGCCCTGGCTGAAGGGTCCCACCTTGTAGGCGCCACTGCCCAGCGGAGGCTCAAGGCTCACCTCGTCGAACGGCACCTTCGCGTAGAAGGCGGCCGAGAAGATCGGGAGCCCCGCGACGAACAGGATGAAGTCGCGCGGGTGACCGGGCTTCAGCCGTACCGTGACGACATCGTCGCCCTCGGCCTCGATACCGACGAGGTCGCGGCGCAGCGGGATCCAGTAGTTGGGGTGTCCCTTGTCGCGCAGGATCTCGACGGAGAACTTCACGTCCCTGGCGCTCAGCGGCGAACCGTCTGCGAACCTGGCCTCCTTGCGAAGCTGAAACCTGTAGGTGTTCTTGTCGGCAGAGACGAGCACCGCACTGGCGACGAGCCCATAGAGCGCGTCGGGCTCATCGGCCGACCCGGTCATAAGGCTGTCGAAGCTCACGCCAACGCCGGCGGCGCCGTCGCCGGGCAGGTTGAAGATGTTCAGCGTGTTGAAGGTGAGAAAGTTCTGGTTGCCGGAAGTGCCGGTGATCTGAAGCTTGATCTCGCCGCCCTTGGGCGCCTGCGGATCGACGTAGGGCAGGTGGGCGAAGTCCTTCGGCAGCGCGAGGTCGCCGAAGATCGAGAGGCCGTAGGTCTCGATGTCGCCGTCCTTCAGCGCCGCCGCGAGGCCGGTCCGCACCAAGGCCGGGAGCACGAGACCGGCGGCGCCCAGCGCCAGGGCACGGCGCCGGGTCGGCTTGAGCGCGGAGGGGACGGCAGGCTCGCGATCGTTGCGCATGCGCTCCCGTGATCTCCGAATGTGTTGGTTTTGCCGGTCCGCCTCGCCAACAAAAGGCGTGGAGTGCTACTTGGAATCGCCCGGCGTCGCCGCCGCGTAAGGCTCGGGTCCTGCCGCGTTACCTTCACCCTTGTCGCCGGCCGGCAATAGCGACGGCGCGGCGTCGGCGCTCTTGGCGATCGTCGGCTCGGCCGCCACAGGCGTGGGGTAGGCTGGGTCTGCCGCCTGATAGGGCTCGGGCGCCGTGCCGCTCGTGTCTGAGGCCATGGCGTCCTGCTCCGGCTTCGCGGGCGGGACCTCGGTCTTCTGCTCGGGCTTAGCCGCGGGTGCCTCGGTCTTCTGCGCCGGGTCGGCCTTGTCGTGCGTCGCGGGTGGCGTCGGCTTCTCGCCGGCATCGCTCTTCTGCTGCTGCTCGACGGCGTTGCTCGGCGGCGCCGGCGGCCGGGCATCATCAGGCTTGGCGCCGACCGACATGTTCTTGGCCTCGCCCGGAGACGCCGCGTCGGACTTCTTCGCACCGACCTTCTCGTTCGGTACGGCGACGGGGTGGTCGGAGAGCGTGCGCAGGAATGCGATGATCTCGGCGCGCCTTTTCTGGCTCGGCTCGCCGGCATAGCCCATCTTGGTGCCGGG
>CAXTQM010000258.1:0-4194 GCA_964246205.1 uncultured Beijerinckiaceae bacterium
CCTGATCGCTTCAACCATCCATGTGGATGGCTGAAGGATGGATCGCAAGAGCATTGTCACCGGTATTTTTGGGTTATCGATCACGATCCGAGCCTGCTTACAGGCTATGCCGCCTCCGCCTTCCGCGCCCGCTCCTCGACGAGGAGCTTGACCCCGGCGTAGTCGAGCTTGCCGCTGCCCAGCAGCGGGATCGTCGGCAGCGTGGTCACCTCGGCCGGCACCATCAGGTCCGAGGCGCCCTTCGACTTTGCAAAAGCCGCGAACTCGCCGCGGCTGGCGTTGGGATGCTGCGTGATCAGCACCACGCGCTCGCCCTTGCGCTCGTCTGGCAGCGCGGCGCAGGCCGAGATCGCGTCCGGCCAGAGCTGTGCGGCGAGCGCCTCGATGGCGGCGAGCGAGACCATCTCGCCGGCGATCTTGGCGAAGCGCTTGGCGCGGCCCTGGATTGTGACGAACCCCTTGTCGTCGATCGTCACGATATCGCCGGTGTCGTGCCAGCCGTCCGGCGGGGGCTGCAGCACGCCGGGCTTGTCGTCCTTCATGTAGCCCAGCATCGTGTTGGGGCCGGAGACCACCAGCTTGCCGCCTTCGGCGATGCCGTCGATTGCCTCGAGCCGCGCCTTCATGCCCGGCATCATACGGCCCACCGAGCCGTTCTTGTTGAACATCGGCGTGTTAAGCGAGAGCACCGGCGCCATCTCGGTGATGCCGTAGCCCTCCAGCACCCGCAGCCCAAACTTTTCCAGGTAGGTCCTTCGGGTCGAGTCCTTCACCGGCTCGGCGCCGGCCATGACGTAGCGCAGCGAGCGGAAATCATAGGCGTTGGCGGTGCGCGCATAGCCCGTGAGGAACGTGTCGGTGCCGAATAGGATCGTGGCGTTGGAGCCGTAGATCAGCTCCGGGATGATGCGATAGTGCAGCGGTGAGGGGTAGAGGTAGACCTTCACCCCGAACACGGTGGGCACGATGGTACCGATGGTTAGCCCGAAGGCGTGGAACATCGGGAGCACGTTGAAGACCTTGTCGTCGCGCCCGAAGTCGACGACGGCGCGGGCCTGGGCGCAGTTCGACAGCATGTTGCGGTGGCTGAGCACGACGCCCTTGGGCCGGCCCTCCGAGCCCGAGGTGAACATGATCACCGCCGGGTCGTCGGCGCGGCGCGCCACCAGCGGCTTGCGCCACGACAACAGCGCCCTCAGCTTGTCCGCCCTGCCGACAGCGGCGCGCACGTCCTCCAGGTAGACAATCCGGAAGGAGCCGGAGAGCTCGGCCACGAGCTTGTCGAGCTTGCCTCTCTCGATGAAGGCCCGCGACGTGACGATCGTGTCGAACTGCCCGGCGGTGCCGGCCGACCTGATGTTGGCGGCGCCGGCGGAAAAGTTCACCATGGCGACGACCTTGCCCGCCGACATCAGCGCGAACAGCGACACCACGGCACCGATCGAGTTCGGCAGCATCAGGCCGACCGCCCTGCCCTCGGCGGCCAGCGGCATCAGCTTGGCGCCGAGCACGCGGGCGCCGATCAGCGCGCGCTTGTAGGTCATCGTGCCCGCGACCGGATCCTGGAAGGCCTCGTGCTTGGGCCCGTGCTCGACCGCGGCGTCGACGACCGCCTGGAACACCGTGCGGTCGGTGTTCGTGGTCTCGAAGATCATCTCCGACATGATGGTGTAGAGCGCGGCGCCAGCGGCCTGACGGCGGGCGCGGCCCTTCAGCTCGGGCGCGACCTCGAGCCGGCGCGGCGGCAGGATCGTCACCTTGACGCGCTTGAACCAGGGACGGTTCACCTGGCTGTCGGTGAGATAGGAGAAGCGGGTCTTCTCGGCGCCCTCGATGCGCACCGGCACGATCGGCACGCCGGTCTTGTCGGCGATGAGGCCGGGGCCGTCGTAGACCTTCATCAGGCTGCCGGTGCGCGTCAGCCGACCTTCGGGAAAGATCACCAGCGTGGCGCCGTCCTTCACCGCCTGGATCAGCTGGCGGGTGGCGAGCGGCCGCGTCGGGTCGAGCGGCAGCGCGTTCAGGTGCCGGACCAACGGCTTCATCCACCATTTGTTGGCCCAGCCGGTGTCGACGGCGAACACCGGATCATGGTCCAGCACCGAGAAGGCGATCGGCGCGTCGAGCAGGCTGACGTGGTTCAGCGCGATGATGGCGTTGGGCCCGGCCGCTTCGAGGTTCTCCTGGCCGTGCACCTCCAGCCGATAGAACAGGCGGAACACCAGGATGCCGAGATCGCGCAGCGGGTTGGTCGGCAGCACGGAGAGGATCCAGCCCGCGGCGCAGAGGCTGGCGATGCCGAGGATGAGGAAGATCGTCGAGAAGCTGGCGCCGAGCCGCTCCAGCGCGATGGTGGCGACGAGGCCGGCGACGATGCAGGCGGCGTTGAGCACGTTTACGGCGGCGACGACGCGGGCGCGCTGGTCGGCCGGCGCCCAGGCTTGCACCGCGGCGAAGGCCGGCACGATGTAGAGGCCGCCGGCGATCGCCAGCAGCGCGAGATCGATGCCGACGTGCCAGGCGTGCCAGGTCGAGAAGAAGGCCGCCGGGGCCAGCAGCGGGCCGACGACGGTGGCTCCGTAGAGGGTCGCGCCGAGGTCGAGCGAGACAAGGCCCAGGACGAAGGCGGCGATCGGCGTCGGCAGCATCATCGTTCGGCCGGCCAGCACCCAGGCGGCGAGGCCGGAGCCGGCCGCGATGCCGATCGCGAACAGCGCGTTGTAGATGTTGAAGACCATCGGGTCGCCGCCGAGTCCCAACTCCACGATCGGCGTCAGCAGCGTGTAGACGACCACCGCCATCGACCAGAACAGGCTGGTGATGATCGCGCCGTGCCACAAGCGCTGGTCGGCGTGCAGCGCGCGGAGCAGGTGCCAGGTCGAGGCGAAGACGTTGGCCTCGATCTTCAGCGTCGGCGCGGCCTGTCCGGTCTTGGGGATGAAGCGTGCCGCGATATAGGCGACGGCCGCGAACAGGATGCATAATCCCGCCGCCCAACGCATGTCGTGGGTCGTGCGCGTGGCGATGGCCGCGGCGGTCGGCCCGAGGATCGCGGCGATGAAGGTCGCGCCCTCTACCAGCGCGTTGCCGCCGGGCAGCTCCTGCTTGGTGAGGTGATCGGGCAGGATGCCGTATTTGACCGGCCCGAAAAGCGCCGACAGCACGCCAAACATAGCCAGCGCGACGAAGAGCAGCGCCACCGACTGCAGGACGAAGCCGGCGGCGGCGATGGCCACGGCGCCGAACTCGACCAGCTTAAGCCACTGTGCCACCCGCGACTTGTCGTAGCGGTCGGCCCACTGCCCGCCGAGCGCAGCTAGCAGGAAGGGCGGCGCCGTCAGCAGGATCGAGCCGACGAGGGTCAGCGTGTTGGCCGCCGCCGGTGCCAGCTTGGCCACCACGATGAAGGTCAGCGCCGACTTCAGGTAGGTGTCGTTGAAGGCGGCGAAAAACTGGCACCAGAACAATGGTGCGAATTTTCGGCTGCGGAGGAGATGAGCGCTCATGAGAGTCCTCGTCGGTCACTGCTTCTAGCCGGAGGCGGCGCGCTTGCGAAGGGCTCGCGAGCTGCTACGAACGGCGTTCAACACCCAATTAGCAGAGGTATGAACGTTGTTCAACAACATTGTGCGACATGGTTGATATCGCGGCGCGGCGCGACATCCAGCGCGCGGCGCTTGTCGATTGCGCCAGCACGGCGATCGCCGCGGGCGGCCTGGCGGCGTTAAAGGCCCGTGACCTCGCCGCCTGCGTCGGCTGCTCGCTCGGCGCGATCTACAATCTTGTCGCCGACCTCGACGATCTGGTCCTGCGCGTGAGCCAGCGGACGCTGGCGGCGCTCGATGCCGCGCTGGATGCCGTGGAAAGCACGGGACTGGACGAAACGCAGGCGCAGCTCATCGCCTGGGCCAAGGCCTACGCCGCCTTCGCGGCCGCCCATCGCAACCTGTGGCGCGCGCTGTTCGAGTTCCGCATGGCGCCCGGATCGGACCTTCCCGCCTGGTTCGCCGCCGACCAGCTTCGCCTCTTCGTGCGGCTCGAGACCCGGCTCGCCGCGCTGATGCCCGACCGCGACACGGCCGCCGTGAAGCGCCAGGCACGCACCCTGTTCAGCGCGGTTCACGGCATCGTCGCGCTCGGGCTGGAGCAGAAGCTTGTCGAGATGCCGGTCGAGGCGATCGACGACGAGTTGGA
>CAXTQM010000259.1:0-2603 GCA_964246205.1 uncultured Beijerinckiaceae bacterium
GAAGTGGGTGTCGGAGGTGAAGAAGCGGGTCACCCCGCGAGCAGGCCGTGATCGGTCGCCGGCGTCAAGAGCGGCGCCGCCGCTGAACCTTGCGGCATGTGACGGATTGCTCCAGCCCCAACGCGAGCACGTAATCATGCGCCTGCCTGACGATACCCTGGTTGCCGTCGCCGACGGCGAGAAGCTGCATCTCTTCCGAAGTGCCGGCACTGAGGAGCCGCCGCATCTCAAACCAGCCGGTCATCCGCACGTCGAGGGCTCGAACCATAGCGCCGGCTCTCGCCACAAAAGCAGCGCTTCCAATCCTGACGAGAAGCAGGATGCGGAGGATATGCATGCCGCTGCGGTCGCCGAGCTCCTCAACAAGGCTGCGCAGCGCAACGAGTTCGAACATGCCGTGGTCATCGCGCCGCCCAAGATGCTTGGCGAACTCCGCAAGCATTATCACAAGGCGTTCGAGGGCAAGATCCTAAAGGAAATCCACAAGGATATGACCGGGCAGCCCGCCGACACCATCGCCAAAGCGCTCCACGCGGCCTGAGTTCAGCCCTCGATCTGGGCGAAGGTGCATTGCGCCGGCGCCTTGTCCGGGCGCCAGCGCAGAAAGCCGGAGCCGTGGCGCAGGCGGCGGCCGGTGACCTGGTCGAACGACACCTCCACCACCAGCTCCGCCCGCAGCGGCGTCCAGGCCGCGCTGCGTGCCGAGGCCCATCGGCTCGGCTTGCCCGGCACGTTCTCGTCGAAGCCGCCGTTGGCGTCGGCCAGCGCCTCGAGCCTGGCGGTCAGCGCCGCGCGGCCCTCCTTCGGCGGGTTGGAGGTGAAGCCGACGTGGTGCAGCCGGTCGCCGTCGTAGAGGCCGAGCAGCAGCGAGGCGACCTCGCTGTTGCCGGTGCCGTAGCGAAAGCCGCCGACCACGCAATCAACGCTGCGCTTGCGCTTGATCTTGAGCATGGCGCGCTCGCCGGCGCGGTAGGGTTCGGCAAGGCGCTTGGCGACGACGCCGTCGTAGGTGGTGCCGGCCTCGGCGAGCCAGCGCTCGGCGGCGGCGCGGTCGGTCGTGGCCGGGCCGAGCGTCAGGCCGGCATCGTCGGCGTGGCTGGCGCAGAACGCCTCCAGTCGCTCGCGCCGCTCCGACAGCGGCTTGGTTCGCAGGTCGTGGCCGCGTGCGTCTACTAGAATGTCGAAGGCGGCGAGGAGCGCCGGCGTTTCCTTGGACAGCTTGGCGATGCGGCTCGCGGCGGGGTGCACGCGCTGACCCAGCGCGTCGAAGGAGAAAGCGCCGTCGAGCGGCACCATCAGCTCGCCGTCGAGCACGAAGCGCGGCGCCTTGAGTCGGCCGAGATGGGCGACGACCTCCGGGAAGTAGCGCGCGAGCGGCTTGCCAGACTTGGCCTGAAGCGCGACAGCGTCGCCGCACTTGAAGGCGATGCAGCGGAAGCCGTCCCACTTGGGCTCGAACTGCCAGCCGGCGTCGGGCGGCAGTGTCGCGGCAGCCTTGGCCTCGACCGGCTCGAGCGCGCCGGGCGCGAAGGGCAGGGCGGCGAAGGGATCGTTGTCAGGGCGCTCGGCCATGTCCCTGCAACGGCCCATCGCCGATCACGATCCATCGACAGGGTGGCGCGAGCTGTTAGGCTGCGCCTAGCAACGATTGATTGCACGAAGGTGGCATCATGCGGTTCGCGATCTCGGTCCTGTTCGCCGCCAGCCTGATCGGCGTTGCTCACGCGCAGGTCATCAACGGCGAAAGCAACGACGATGCCGCCTACGCCCCCAGACCGGCGGCGAGGTGGCACTCGCCGGAGTCGCAAGGGGCGGTGCCGGACGACGCGCGGCAAAACGAACCGTTGGACCAGGGAGCGCGGACGGAGCGGCGCGACTGAGGCGTGCCTCCGGACAATCGTAGAGGGCCGGCGCCGATCTTCTATCGTTCCATCATCGCGCCTGCGATGTCGGGTGACGAGGGCCAATGGCCACCACGACGTCCGGCCAGCGCCTGGTAGCTGGCGAGGCGGTCGGGTTCCGGCTGTACAACGTGTCCCTTGACGAGGTACGCCAGTCCCTCCTGGCCGCCGGGCATGGCGGATACGAAGGTCTCGGCGTCCTTCAAGGCCGTCCTCAAACGCACGCTGACATCGCCCGCGTCGATCGGCACGTCAGTCTGCAGGTCCGCGTAATCGTCGGCGCGATACCGCGCGTTGCGACGGATCTCTCCGATCAGGCTTTCCGGCGAGAACCCTGGATCCTTCGCGACGGCCGCCCAGATGACGGCGCCGAGCGGCAGATGATGCTCGTGGACATGAAGGAGATCGAGGACGTCGCGGGGCTCGCGACGACCGGCGGCGACCAGGGCCTTGTTGGTCGCGAGGTCGAGGATATGCAGTCGGTATCCAAATAGGGTGTCGGGAACGGCAGCGAAGTGTCGGAAGTCGCTGTCGCGCGCCCATTCGAGACGAGTCCCGTCACCGGCGTCTCGAACGATCGCGGCGTGCAGTCCCGGTTCCCGGCGCAGCCATTCGATCTCGAAGCCAGTCGTCTCCAGCGTCTCGGCGTCGCGTGCCGCCACGTGCGCGACGGCTGCCTCGCGATCGTGGAAGATGTCGATG
>CAXTQM010000259.1:2703-4176 GCA_964246205.1 uncultured Beijerinckiaceae bacterium
GTCGCGTGCCGCCACGTGCGCGACGGCTGCCTCGCGATCGTGGAAGATGTCGATGCGCGGACCCGAGCGGTTCAGCACCGTACCGCCGGCCACGTAGCTCTCGGGATCACGTTGCGCGGCCAAGGTCCTGAGGATGCGGCTCTGCAGCCTAGAGAGCGGCACGGCAGGCGTCCTCGATGCGCTCCGCGAACGGACGCGTCCGCATGTCGCCCTCGCGGCGCAGGCCCTGGGCGACCACCAGCGCCTGCGCGATCGTCGGCGACGCGCACGGCCGACGGCTCCACAGGGCTTGTATGCCGAAGCGCGCGAAGGCCTCGCGGTAGAGCAGGGCGACGGTCTCGGGCGCCGGGCGTCCGGCGCCCCGCCGCATCAGCTCCTCGATTTCGAAAGCGGCGGGCATGGAGGATCGCGGTCTCGGGGACGTCCAGCTTACGCCGGTCGCCGCCCCCGCGCGAGCGTGGTCGTCCGAGCTTCGGATAAGTCGCGGCTGGGCCTACGAGGCGGCGCCCGTGGTGCTAAGCTGGCAGGATGAGCATGAAGCACGGAGTCGAGGTTCCCCGCGGTCGCGCCGGCGAGAGACTGGTGACCGGATCGGCCGAGGAGCACGGTGGCTCCAGGCCGGACGCCGCTCCCGGCTTCGTGCACCTCCACGTGCACTCCTCCTACTCCCTTCGCGAGGGCGCGATGGCGGTGGGCAAGCTGATCACCTTCGCCGCCGCCGACGCGCAGCCGGCGCTGGCCATCACCGACACCAACAACCTGTTCGGCGCGCTGGAATTCTCGGAGAAGGTCGCCAAGGCCGGGCTGCAGCCGATCATCGGCATCCAGCTCGACATCGGCTTCGGCGACGGCTCGATGCTGGCCTCGCGCGGCGGCGAGGACGGCGCCGGGCGTGCGCCGCTGGTGCTGCTGGCCAAGGACGAGCGCGGCTACATGAACCTCATGCACCTGGCCTCGCGCGCCTTCCTCGATCCGACGCCGGGCGAAGCGGCGCATGTCGGGCTGCACCGGCTCGAAGGCCGCACCGCGGGGTTGATCGCGCTTTCCGGCGGCCCCGGCGGCCCGCTTGACCGCTGCTACGGCTACGGCCGGCCCGAGGTGGCGCTGGAGCGGCTGATGAAGCTCGAATCGCTGTTCCCCGATCGCCTCTACGTCGAGCTGCAGCGCCACGGCTTGGCCAAGGAGCGCGATACCGAGGGCGGCCTGATCGAGCTCGCCTACGACCGCGGCCTGCCGCTGGTCGCCACCAACGAGCCGTACTTCGCCGCTCTGTCCGACTACGAGGCGCATGACGCGCTGATCTGCATCGCCGAGGGCGCGGTGATCGGCCAGGCCGAGCGCCGACAGCTCTCGCCCGAGCACCGCTTCAAGACCCGCGCCGAGATGATGGCGCTATTCGCCGACCTGCCCGAGGCCACCGCCTCGACCATCGAGATCGCGAAGCGCTGCGCCTACCGCCCGCGCACGCGCAAG
>CAXTQM010000260.1:0-4158 GCA_964246205.1 uncultured Beijerinckiaceae bacterium
GCGCGCACGCGCAAGATGGCGGCGGACCTCGGCGAGGTGTTCCGCTCTCGGCAGGCGCGCAAGACCTACTGGGCGCTGGTCGAGGGCGTGCCGAAGCCGGCGCAGGGCCGCATCTCGCTCTATCTCGCCAAAGGCGAGGGCATGGGCGAGGTCCGCGGTCCGCGCGCGGCCGGCGACCACGCCGTGCGGGAGAAGATGCGGGTGGCCAAGCACGGCGACGACGACGCCCAGCATTCGGTCACCTACTACGCCACCGTCGACAAGGTCACCTCGCGGCTTGCCTGGCTGTCGATGAAGCCGATCACAGGGCGCACGCACCAGCTGCGCGCCCACGCCGAGGCTATCGGCCATCCGATCATCGGCGACCCCAAATACGGCGGCAAGGCCGACAACGACCCCGGCCGCAACGATCCGTTGCGCGCCGTACCAGACGGCATCGAGCGCAAGCTGCACCTGCTCGCCCGCCGGCTAGTGCTGCCGCACCCGCGCGGCGGTACGCTCGACGTCACCGCGCCGCTGCCGCCGCACATGAAAGACTCGTTCGACCTGCTCGGGTTTGACGTGTCAGCCTACGACCCGATCGTCGACGCGCCGGAATGAGCGCCAACGACCGTCGCGCTTGAGACTTCCCGGCTTTGCGTTAGCTAGCGGCTGGGCCGCAGAGCCTTGGTCTAGGGAGACAAGACATGAACCGCCTCGCTACCAGCCTCCTCGTCGGCGCCGTCCTCCTCGCCAGCGCCGCGCCGGTCACCGCCCAGGAGGGCAGCCCCATGACGATGGCCGGCGACCTGAAGATCATGCCCGACGGCGACGACATGATTTGGCAGCCTGCTCCGGCGATCCTGCCCAAGGGCATGATGATTTCCATGCTGTCCGGCGATCCGGCCAAACCCGGCCCGTTCACCATCCGCCTTACGATGCCGGCGAACACCGTGATCGCCCCTCACACGCATTCGAAGGACGAGAACGTCACCGTGATCTCAGGCGATTTCTATCACGGTCACGAAGAGACGATCGACAAGTCGAAGGGCACCGAGGTGCACACCGGAGGCTTCGTCTTCCTGCCGGCGAACCACGTGCATTCGCTTTGGACCGGCAACGAGCCGGCGGTGATTCAGGTCACCGGCACGGGGCCGTTCGGCGTGCAGTACATCAACCCGGCCGACGATCCCAGCAAAGACCACAGCTAAAAGCTCATTCCGGCTCGGAGCCGGGCGCTATCGTCGCCACGATGACGGCCCACAGCACCAGCACCACGCCGGCTCCCGTGGCAATCTCCAAAGCCAGCATCAGCGAGTGCGAGGCGGCGACGGCCCCCGCAAAGCCGCCGGCGATCAGCCCGACCCAGAGCCCGATGAAAGGCAGCGCGGCGCGCCACGGCCCGGTGCCGTGCAAGGCCTTTGCGGCGCTGCGGCCGATGTGGACGAGCGTCCCGGTAACGTAGGTCAAGGCCACACTGATCCCCTCCGCCTTGTGAACGGCGGCGTTCTGCACGCCCATCGCCATCGCCAGCGCCGCCGCGATCCACCCTTCGGACCATCCCAGGCGCAACGCGCCAAGCGCCGCGCCAAGCAACAGCACCTCCAACAGCAGCACGAGGGTGCGCGCCCACCGATCGGAAAGCGTGCCGACCAGTTCGCCGATCGCGACGCCGGAGACGAAGAGCAGGATGGTCCGGCCGACCATCGCCAGCTGCGGGAGGTCGCCGCCGGCAGCGGCCACCATGGCTTGGGTCGAGTTGCCGCTCATGAACGAAACGAACAGATGCCGAAAGTGGATGTAGCCGGTCGCGTCTACGAAGCCGGCAAGCGCCGCTAAAATCATCGCCACGGCGAAGATCAGCGCTTGACCGCGCGGCTCGTCGCCGTCGAGCTGTTTACCTCCGGCTTTACCTATGTCCTTCGGCATCTCGGCGTTCCAAACCCGGCGATCGCGGCCAAGTCGACCTAGCCGATAGCGTGCATGTTCGCGAGCGTCATCGCACGGTTGTGCGATCCAGCCGCGCGTAACGACGCCAGCATCTGCCTCTGGATAGACAATATTGCGGCGCGTTTGTTGCCTACAGCCCAAATTGTCAGTTGGCGGCAACTTTGCGCGGGATCGGCTATTGAGGCCGCAGCACGATCAAGTGCTAAGGGAGATCGATCATGGCCAACGCCGCCCACAAGGAAGCTGCGAAGCACCACGAAGCCGCTGCCAAGGCTCATCACACTGCCGCCGAGCATCACGAGAAGGGCGATCACGACGCCGCCCACAAGCACTCGGAGCAGGCTCACGAGCACACCTCAAAGGCTCATCAGTCCTCGAAGGACGCGCACGAGAAGAGCGCCTCCGCCAAAAAGAAGTAGTCCACGCCGAGCGATCGGCGGAGCAATCCGCCGATCACCTCGACGGATCACGGCCGCAGCGGTTGTCCTTGGCAGCTTCGCGGGGCTAAGCTCCAGGAAGAGGAGCCGCATACTGATGCGCATCGCATTTTTGATTCTCGTCTTCGCGTCGCTTGGCCTTGTCGGTTGCAACGAAAGCAGCGGCGGCGGCCTTGGTCCTACGACCGCAGCGACGTCGGCGCTCGCCTCGGGGGCCAGCCTACCGCTTGGCGCACCATGCTCGGGCGAGATTAGCCGTTACGACTCGGTCGTGCAGGACGACCTGCGCACCGGTAATGTCGAGCAGAAAGTCTACGAACAAATCCAGCGAGAACTCGGACGCGCCGCCACTGCCTGCTCCGCCGGCAAGGGCGGCGAGGCGCATGCCATTGTTGCCGCCTCTAAGGAGAAGCACGGCTACCGCGCCTGATGGCGAGTGCATCTTAAAAGTCGCGCTTTTTCGATACGGCGGATCGGGCGAGCAGCGGCCTTATCACGGCCACTTTCGCGTCCGCAGGTGTCGTATAGTGTTTGTCCCGTGACTAACAGAGTGCCACGATGGCCTTTTCCGCCAAGATCGTCGCCCTTGCGGGCTTGGTCATTTTGTTCGCACCAGCGGCGTGGGCCGACGATGGCGCGCTGCCTCCGGGCGCCCCCTGCGAAGGCACGTTGTGCGACTGGTATCACAGCACGCACAGCGACACCGCGAGCGCACCGGCGACAGTCGGAGGCGCGACCGCGGTATCGGCGCCTTCAGGCGGCCCGCTGAGTTGGTTCGGCAGAAGCTCCGGTCCTAAGAACGCGCAACCGGCCGAGGAGCCTTCGGCGAGCAACTCCTACATGTCCATGAGCGGTGGTGGCCTGATCGGCGGCAGCAAGGAGCGCTGCACCGGTACGTTGTGCGACGCCTACTACGGCTCGTCGCCGGCTCCCAGCGCCCAGGCTCCCGCCGGCCAGCAGCAGACTGCCGCGTCCGCCGAGCCGCGCGTGCCCTATCATCGTGTCGTACACGAATCCGAGACTCGGCCGAAGTGCTCTTCGCCAGCCGCCGACCCCTGGCGCTGCTTTCGCTAGCCCCGCGGTAGTGCGGCGAGCAGGCCGCGGACCCGACCGAGATCGCGCACCGAAAGTGCGCGCAAAGTTTGATCGTCGCCGTTCTTGATGTAGTCGATATAGTTGTTGGCGAGCTGTCGCAGCGTGGCCGCCTGCGAGGCGACGTAGAGCGCATCGAACGGCTGGCCATCGACCTGCTCCAAGGCGCGAAAGTCGCCGCGCTGCCGCAGATCGGCCGGCACCACCACGATGTTGATCGGGTCGGCGATTAGCCCGAACACTGGGCCGAGCCGGTCGATCGTTGGGGCGTGCGCCTCCTCGTAGCGCTCACGCCGTATGCCCGCCGCCCAGGATTTCAGCTCGGCTACGACCGCCGCGCGGCCGCGCGCCTCGCGCTCGGCGAAGCCGCGAATGCGGCCTGCTCCGCGTGCCGCTGCGAGCTCGTCGGTGGCTTGGAGGTAGCCGTTAAAGGGGCCGACCGCGGCGACGAAGGCGGCGGTGATCGGCGAAACCGAGCCGCTGTCAGGGATCACCTGTTCGGGGTGCACCAGGGTCTCCGCCGCCGCCGGGAGCGCCAGAGCGGCGACAGTCGTGATCAATGCGAGGAAGCTTTGCGCTTTCATGACGTTTTCTCCAGCAGGCGCCCGGCGGCGGCGCGGGCCTCGTCGGTGATGGTGGCGCCGGCCAGCATGCGGGCGATCTCCTCGCGGCGCGCGTCGGGCGCCAGCACGGTGACCCG
>CAXTQM010000261.1:0-4154 GCA_964246205.1 uncultured Beijerinckiaceae bacterium
GGGCTCGAGGCCTTCCTCGGCAACCGCTACCCGGCCTCCGACATCCCGCAGATCGCGCGCCGGCTCTACCTGCAGAACCGCATCCGACTGCTCGTCGATGTCGACTACGCGCCGCAGGGACTGACGCCGCGGCTCAACCCGCTGACCGGGCGAGAGCTCGACATGTCGCTGTGCGGCTTGCGCTCGATGTCACCGATCCATCTCCAGTATCTACGCAACATGGGCGTCAAAGCGACGATGGTCGTGTCGCTGGTGGTCGGTGGCGAACTGTGGGGCCTGATCGCCTGCCACCACTACACGCCTTATTTTGTGCCGTTCGAGACGCGGGCGCTTTGCGAGATCGTCGGCGAGCTCGTCTCGACCCGCGTTGCCGCCCTCGACAGCGTGGTGCAGACCCAGTCCGAGCTGATCGTGCGCCGGCTGGAGACGCGCATGGTCGAGGCTATCGCTCGCGATGGCGACTGGCGCACCGCGGTTTTCGCCGATCCGCGCGCCATCCTCGACACCATGGCCGCCCAAGGCGCGGGCCTGATCCAGGACGGCCACGTGCGCACGATCGGCGACGTGCCGGCGAGCGCCGCCATCCGCGAGATCGTCGCCTGGCTCGATACCCGCCCGCGCGAGCCGTTCGTTGCCACCGCCGACCTCGGCCGCGACGCGCCGGCGCTGGCTCATCTCGTTCCCGACGCCGCCGGCGTGCTCGCCGTTCCCGTCGCCGCCGAGCCCGGCGAATACCTGCTGTGGTTCCGGCCGGAACGGGTCAAGACCGTCGTCTGGGGCGGCGATCCCACCAAGCCCGCGATCGTCGGCACCGATCCCCGCCAGCTGTCGCCGCGGCTGTCGTTCGCGCAATGGCACCAGGTCGTCGAAGGCACGTCTGACCCTTGGACGCGGGCCGATCGCAACACCGCGCTGCTCGTCGGCAAGACGATCGCCGACGTCGCCGGGCATTTCCGCTCAGTGCGGATGCTGATCGCGCACGACCAGCTCGCCACGATCACCGAGGAGATGCGACGCTCGCGGCGGCCAGTGATGGTCGCCGACGGCGGCGGCCGCGTCATCCTGACCAACGAGGCCTTCGCCGGGCTGCTGCAGCCCTGGCAGCACCTGCCGCAGCGGCTGGAGGACCTGCCACGGCTGTTCGCCGAGCCGGTGCTCATGACCCGGCAATTCGAGGATCTTCTGCGCGCCGGCAAGCCCTGTCGCGGCGAGGCCACCTTCGTCGAGGGCGGCGGCGCGGCGCTGGCATTCCGCGCGGAACCCGTCTTCGCCAGCCTCGACCGCGTGCTCGGCTTCATCGTGCAGTTCGATGCGATCGGCGACCGCAAGGCGGCGGAGGCGGCTCGCTTGCGTTTCCAGGACGCCATGATCGACCGGCGTCTGCCGCGCGGCGACCACCTCGGCGGCGACGGCGACCGCGACTACCAGGCGGCGCTGTCTGGCGTGGTCGAGAACGCGCAGCTCGCCGCCCTCGAGATCACCTACGGGCTCGACGCCGACGGCATGGGCCGCATGCTGGAGGGCGTGCGCGCCTCGGTGGGGCGGCCCGCCGCCCGGTTGGCGGACCGGCTCTGGCCCGGGCGCGGGGTCGACGCCGAGGGGTAGTAGCCCTCTCATCGACGATGTTGCCGGCTCGCAGCTCTTCCGGCTTTGTGCCATAGGCGGCGGGTCCGGTGCGCCGGATCGCCTCGTCGAGGCTCAAGACCGGAGCTTCCCATGCCCCTGATCTGGCCTTCGCAGCGGATCGCGCGCGCCGCCGACGGTGGGGTCCTGCGCGCGGGTCGCCCGCTCGATCTGGACCAAGTGCAGCCGGCGAGCCTCGACCTTCGCCTCGGCGTGAAGGCCTACCGGCTGCCGGCGAGTTTCCTGCCGGGCCCCTGCCGCACCGTCGCCGAGCGCCTCGCCGAACTCTCGACGCACGAAGTCGATCTCACCAAACCGACGGTGCTCGAGCGCAACTGCGTGCACATCGTGCCGCTGCTTGAGAGTTTGGCGCTGCCGCCCAACGTTTCCGCCCGCGCCAATCCCAAGAGCTCGTCGGGGCGGCTCGACATCTTCGTGCGCATCATCGTCGATGGCGGCGCCACCTTCGACGAGATCCCGCGCGGCTACGAGGGGCCGCTCTACGCCGAGGTGGTGCCGCGCTCGTTCCCGGTGAAGCTCTCGGCCGGCGCGCGGCTGGCGCAGCTGCGCTTCCGCGAAAGTCTCGCCGGCACCCGGCCGCGCACGGTGCCGGTGACGATCGACCTCGATCCCGAGGGCAAGCCGGACGGGATCGTCGGCTACCGCGCGCGCAAGACCTCGGGCCTGATCGACCTCGCCGGCATCGCCGCCCACCCCTGGGCGAGCTTCTGGGAGGCGCTCACGCCGCCGCCCGGCCGCCGCGACATCGTGCTCGATCCCGACGAGTTCTACATCCTCGCCTCGGCGGAGGCGGTCGTTGTGGAGCCCGACGAGGCGGCCGAGATGGTCGCCTACGACACGGCGGTCGGCGAGCTGCGCTCGCATTACGCCGGCTTCCTCGATCCCGGCTTCGGCTTCGCCGCGACCGGCGGCGCCGACAGCCGCATCGTGCTCGAGGTGCGCTCGCACGACGTACCTTTCCTGCTCGACCATGGCCAGCGCGTGGCGACGCTCGAATACGAGCCGATGCTGGAGCGCCCGGACCGGCTCTACGGGCAGGACCTCAGCTCGAACTACCAGGGTCAGGGGCTCAAGCTGTCGAAGCAGTTCTTCTGACGGGGTGACGGTCCCGCGACGGCGCGTTACTCTGCTGTGCAGGAGCGCAGCTTGCTGAGACGCGAAATTTGTATGGTCGTGCTGGCCGGCCTCGTCGGCGTCGAGCCTGTAGCGGCCCAAGGATTCGGCTGGTTGTTTGGCGAGCCTCCCGGGCGGCATGCGGCGCGCACGCGCCGACCGGCCGTCGCGCCAGCCGATGTTCCGCTGCCTGTCCCCCGGCCGCATTTCGACGAGGACGCGAAGGCGCCGGCCGAAGCGGCCAAGAGCGGCACGCTCGCCGCTTCGCCGCCAGTCGCGGCGTCAACCGAAGCTTCGTCGAGCCCACCGCTGCCGCCCGAGCGACCGCCGCAGGTCGACATGAAGCCCGTGGCGCCGGCGCCGGCTCACAAGGAGGAGACGCCTTCAGCTGCCGCCGTGACCGCGCCGAACGTCGATGCCGCGAAACCATCCGATACACCTGCCGTGGGGCCGACCGGCCCCCCCACAGCCGTCAACCCCCGCCAGCCAAAAGCCGATCCGGCCTGCGCCGATCGGCTGAAGGCGCGCGGCGTCGAGACAGAACCGGCGATCTTGGGACCGCAGCCCGACGCGCGCTGCACCGTGATGCAGCCGCTGCGTTTGGTTGCGGCGCCGCTGGCCGACAAGAGCATGGTCAGCTTTCCGGACAAGCCGACGATCGCCTGCACCACCGCCGACGCATTCTCAGCCTACGTGCACGATCTGCTTGCGCCGCTTGCAAAAGGCACGTGGGGCGTCCCGGTCACGGCAGTCTGGACCGGCCCCGGACTCGAGTGCCGCTCGCGAGACCACATCTTCGGCGCCAAGCTGTCGGCCCATGGCCAGGGCCTTGCCGTCGACATCGCTCAGCTGAAGCTCGCCGACGGCCGCATGGTGGCCGTGGGAGAGCCCGCCACCGATGCCGAGCGGGACTTCGAGACCGCTGCGCGAGCCGGCGGCTGCGGCTATTTTCACACCGTGCTCGGGCCAGGGTCCGACACCTACCACCGCACTCACTGGCACTTCGACCTCGAGGTGCGCGGCAAGAACGGCGATGGCAAGTATTGCAAGTGAGCTACGTCTTGATCGCGCGCAGGGCCACCAACGCCGCGTAGACGGTACGCCGCCAGTCTTTGGTCGAGCCTTCCCGGTGCTCGGCCACCATGCGGCGCGCCTCGTCCGCCGGGATCAGGTCCTGTTCGAATTGCGTCGACAGAAAGGATGCGGCGAAGGCCTCTGCAGTGCGGCGTTCCTCGGCGGAGGCCTGGGCGAGCTGCTGTTCGCTGGTGTCGAGCATCGAGTCATTCCTGAGCGGGTCGGCGAACGAGCGCCGTTCTCGCCGCTTCGCAAGAATGGCATCCGGCTGTCAATCGTGTGTGGACGCCCCGTATGATGCAAGAGGTTTTTCGGGTTTGAGC
>CAXTQM010000262.1:0-4137 GCA_964246205.1 uncultured Beijerinckiaceae bacterium
CGTGCCGTTGCCGGCGGCGAAGATCGGCGAGCCGATCGGGGCGGCGAAGTCGACGCCGGTGTGTGGCCGGCCGTAGCCGAGAATCGGGTGAAAGCGGAAGCCGTAGCCCGAAGTAATCTTGAAGTTCAGCATCGGTGCGCGGACCAGGAATTTTCGGGTCGAGCGTCCGTTGGGATCATAATAATCGACGGCGGCGTCGTCGGGCGTCTGGAAGCGATAGTAGCGGTAGGTCTCGCCGCGCGTGGTGATCGAGGCGTAGAGTAACTGGTTGGGCGAGCCCTCCTCGTCGCCCTGGTCATAAAATGCCTGGAACGTGTCGCCGCCGCTGACGCCGCGCTGAAAGTCGACGTCGTTGGCAAAGATGCGCACGAGGTCGTCGAT
Source organism: uncultured Beijerinckiaceae bacterium (assembly GCA_964246205.1). Lineage (GTDB taxonomy): Bacteria > Pseudomonadota > Alphaproteobacteria > Rhizobiales > Beijerinckiaceae > RH-AL1. The sequence continues at coordinate 382 of CAXTQM010000262.1, forward strand.
GATCGGCTTGGGCATTTCCTGCTTCAGCGCGGTCTCGTAAAGCGCGTTGTAGAGGCGCATGGCCGAGCCGTCGTCGTCGTCGCTATCGTCCTTGCGCGGCTGCGCCGGGGCAGCTCCGGCGTCGCCGGCGAGCTTGACGTAGGTACCATCGTCCTTCAACGCGATCGTGCTCTCGAGCGCCTCGTCGGCGTAGACCTGCATCCGGGCGAGCACGCGCCGCGGCGTGCCGTCGGCAGCGTCGGCGAAGGTCAGCTTGATGCGCCGCCCGTCGGCAATGGGCTGGTCGCCGCGGCCGAGCAGCGACACCATTGTGAGGATCGTCGAGCGGCCGACGCCCGCGGTGAGCAGCAGATTCTGCAGGCTTTCGCCGCGATGCATCACCACCAGCCTGTCGTCGGCCGCGACACCGCCCGGCGGTGTCGGCGCTCGCGGCATGGTGGTCTCGTTTTCGGGCACCATGCGCACGACGATGGACGAGAATGGCGAGTGCGCGCCGAACCCGTCGTTGGGATTGGCGTAGGCCAGCGCGCCGAGCGGGTTGGCGCGGCTTGTGCGCATCAGCAGCAGCTGCGAGGGCAAGGTGAATGGGCGGTTGCCGGCGGCCAGCGTGCTCTTGATGTGCTCGGCGAGCTGCGCCTCGACCTCCTCGGGCAACAGAGTCACGCCGGCGCTGAGCGTCTGCGGGGAGAAATCCCGCGTGTTCCACGAGAACTCGGCGTCGTCCTGTTGCGGCTCGGGCGGCGCCTCGACCTGGGTGCGGGCGTCGGCCAGCACCTTCAGCGGGTTGAAAGGCGGAACCTCATCGCCGAAGCCGGCGGTCGTGGTCAGCAGCGTGGTCTCGACGCGAGCGAAGGAATGCATCCGCATCACCTCCTTGTCGCCGATCCTGGTTGGGGTGGCGACGTGGAAGGCCTGCTTGGCGGCGACGATGTCGACCGGCTTCACCAGCCGATCACCCTTTTTCGGATTGAGGCCGACGTCCGCCGTGTCCTTGGCCACGGGGATCGCGGGGCGCGGCGCCTCGGCGAAGTTGGCCTCGTGGTCAAGCGCGGCATAGATGGTCGAGCCGATCAGCGCTGCGCCGAGCGCGCCGGTAAGGCAGGTGCCCACGAGCCAGCGGACCGAGACGCGGCGTTGATCGAAGAAACTGTGGCGTTCGCCATCAAGCTCGATCGCCGGTTCGACGCCATGATCGACGACGAGGGCGTGACGACTGGCGTGCGGACTGAGATTAAGCGTCTGAGTCCACACGTGACCTTCCGGAAATCGCCGCGCAAGACCACGGACGCGTGCGCCCGAGGCTGTCGTGCGCGGACCTTGGCCGGGGCTGATGCGAGCCCGGCCGAGCACCCCTCCGGCGACGACACGTGAACAAAGCCTGCCAACATTGGCTCAATTGGGGCCGCTCCCAGCGTCTTCGCCTTGGCGTTGCGCAACGGCTGGCCCAGCGGAGTGGCGATGCCGTGGGCACAACAATGAAAGATATGTCGGTGTTGTGTCCGTAGGCCAGCGGCTCAACCCTTCCCGACGACGAGTTCGAGCGCGACGAAGAAGACCCGAGGCGTGCGACAGTCGTTTGTACGACGGTTCCGGTCCTGATCGAAGCCTCTTACGCCGCGCTGCCCTTGACGTGGCTCCTGACCGCAGCGACATCGATTTCGAGGCGCGAAGGCCGGTCAACCCGGCGGCGTTCGATGGAGCCGCAAGCGTTGAGCGATCAGGAGAGGCAGGGAACAAAGGTTTGGGTGTCGCGCGCGGGCCATGCGCCGATGCGCGATCTCGCCGTGCTGCCGGTGTTCTTCGCGCTCGCCGGCAAGCGGACCGTGCTCGCCGGCGCCACCGAACGCGCGGTCTGGAAGGCAGAACTGCTGCACGCGACCGGCTCACAGGTTGACGTCTACGCCGCCGATCCCTGCCGCGAGATGCGCGATCTGCTCGTGCAGGCGCCGCGCCTGACCCTGTACGAGCGAGACTGGGCGCCGGCCGATCTCGATGGCGCGGCCATTGTGCTGCTCGACACCGAAGACGACGCCGAGGCCATGCGCTTCCGCGAGGCGGCGCGGGCTGCGGGCGTGCCGATGAACGCCATCGACAATCCGGCCTTCTGCGACTTCCAGTTCGGCGCCATCGTCGAGCGCTCGCCCCTGGTCGTCGGCATCTCCACCCACGGCACGGCGCCGGTGTTCGGCCAGGCGATCCGCGCCCGGCTCGAGGCGCTGCTGCCCGACCACCTCAAGCTTTGGGCGCAGACCGCGCGGAGCTGGCGCGAGCGCGTGGTGCCATTGCACCTGCCGTTCCACGGCCGCCGCCTTTTCTGGGAACGCTTTTCCGCCCGCGCACTCGGGCCGGACGCCGCGCCGCCGAGCGAGGCCGACTTCGACGCCTTCCTCTCCGCCGCCACGAGCCCCGAGACCACGGTTGGCCGCGTCACCCTGGTCGGTGCCGGTCCCGGCGATCCCGACCTCGTCACGATCAAGGCCGTCAAGGCGCTGCAGGGCGCCGACGTCGTGCTCTACGACAAGCTGGTGGCGCCCGAAGTGGTCGACATGGCGAGGCGGGAGGCACGCAAGATCGACGTCGGCAAGCGCGGCTACCTGCCGTCATGCAAGCAGGACGAGATCACCGAGCTGATGATCGGCCTGGCTCGCGAAGGCAAGCGCGTGGTCCGCCTCAAGGGCGGCGACCCGATGATCTTCGGCCGCGCCAACGAGGAGATCGAAGGGCTGCAGGCCGCCGGCATCCCCGGCACCGTGGTGCCGGGCGTCACGGCGGCGCTCGGCGCCGCCGCCTCGCTCGGCCGCTCGCTGACCGAGCGCAGCGCGGCACGACGGCTGCAGTTCGTCACTGCGCACGCCAAGGACGGTTGCCTACCACAGGACATCGATTGGAATGCGTTGGCCGACGCCGGCGCCAGCACCATCGTTTACATGGGCGTGCGTACCATGCCGGCGCTGGTCGACAGGCTGCTGGCGCACGGCCTCTCGGGCGAGACGCCTTGCGTGCTGGTCGAGTCCGCCACCTGCCCCCACGAGCGGCGGGTCTGGGGCACTGTGGCCACTATGCCCGCCCTGGCACGCGAGGCCGACCCGAAAGGCCCGTGCCTCATGATGATCGGCGCGGTGTTCCGAGGAACGAATTCCGATCGTGAGGCGGAGCGAAAGCTGCTATCGAGCCGCGGTCCTCGAGTTGCCGCCCCGGGGATACCCGATGACGGGTCCGCGGCGTCTGACGACCCTGACGGCGCCGTACGTTTGGCGGCCGAAGTGGAAGGCTTTTCGTGAAGCACGCCTTGTCGAAGCTCTTCCGGCAGCCTTCCGCGAGCACGGTCGAAGGCAAGCCGGGGCAAAAGCCCGAAGCGGCTCGGATGATGATGGCACAGACGTTCTTCGCGGATCTTGCCGCCCGCGGCATCGTCGTCGAACGCGTGCCCTATGCCGTGAACATCGGCTGCGGCGACGGCATGGAATACGAGGACCCGGTGTACCCGCTGTACGCCGCCGGATTCCAAGGCGTGGCGATCGATTCTTACAGGCACGAACATCTCGAAAAGAACCTTGGGCGCTTCGACGTCGTGCTGAAACCCGGCACCTCCGTCTCAAGCGACAATATCGTTTCTGTCCTGAACGACGCCGGCTGCCCGCTCAACCCGTCCTTTCTCAAGATCGACATCGACGGCGTCGATGCCGACATCCTGCGGGCGATCCTGCAGTCGGGCATGCGGCCCGTGGCCATCCAGGCCGAGGTGAACACCGAGAT
>CAXTQM010000263.1:0-4114 GCA_964246205.1 uncultured Beijerinckiaceae bacterium
GAGCATGGCGAGGCTCGACAGCGCGCCGGGCGCGAGATCCTGCAGCGCGGTCGAGCCTGGGACCAGCGGCGACAGCTGCGTGGCGCCCGCAGGCACGTCGGCGAGGGCGGCGGGCGGATGGCCGAAGACGGCGGGGAAAGCTGGCATGATCGCCGCGCCTTAGCACGGTGCGGCCGAAATCCTCCCGCTTCATGGAGGAGGATCACGCGGCCTTACATCAGCAGGAGGATCGCGCCGAGCCAGATCGCGCCCGAGATCAGGAAGGTCACGGCGGTGTAGCCCATCACGCGCTGGATGCCGATGCCGGCGATGGCCACGACCGGCAGGGCGAAGAACGGCTGCAGCATGTAGGCGACGTTCTCGCCGGCGGCCACCGCCATCGCCGTGGAGGCCGGCGAGGCGCCGAGCTGCACCGCGGCGGGAATGACGAACGGCCCCTGCACAGCCCAGTGCCCGCCGCCCGAGGGCACCAGAAAGGTGATGAACAGCGAGCAGACGAATGACCATACCGGCAGCGTGTGGGCGCTGGCCACCGCCACGAAGGCCTTGGAGATGACGCCGGCAAGACCGGTGCCGTTGAGGATGCCCATGATGCCGCCGTAGATCGGATAGAGCAGGATCATCGAGCCGACCTGCCTGGCCGCCTCGTTGATCGCGCCGTAGTAGGCCGTCGCCGAGCCGTGCAGGCCGACGCCGAGCATCAGGAACACCCAGATCACCACGTTGATGTCGATGGTCGGACCCTTGGCGATCCAGGCCACGGCCAGCGTGACGAGGCCGGCGAGGCTGAAGGCCCAGGCCCATATCGGCCAGCGTTCGAAGCGTCGTGCCGGCGCATCGACCCCGCCGCGCAGGGCCTTGGGTACCACCGGCGCCTCCTGCGGCGGCTCGTAGGCGATGGCGTCCTCGTCGCGCGGGCGGATCAGCACGAAGGCGACCGGCACGCAGACCACGATGAGCAGCGTGGCGACGAGGTTGTAGGGCTGGAACACCATGTCGCCGAACGGCGTCACGTGGCCCGTCACCTTCTCGATGATGTTGAGCTTGTTGCCCTTGGAGGCCTGGGTCAGCGCTATGGAGGAGGAGAAGCCCGTGGCCCACACCACCCAGCCGGAATAGGCGGCGGCGACGATCCAGCCGAAATCGACCTTCATGCGGCGCGCCACCTCGCGCGAGAAGATCGCCGCGACGACGAGCCCGAAGCCCCAGTTCAGGAACGACGCCAGCGCGCAGACCAGGAAGGTGAGCACCACCGCCTGGTTGGCGGTCTTGGCCAGCGACACCAGCCCGCGCAGGCCGCGCAGCACCGGCGGCGCGCTGGCCAGCGCATGCCCGGTGACGAGGATCAGCACCATCTGGAAGGCGAAGGCGAGGATGTCGAAGGTGCCGGCGTACCACGAGGCGACGATGACGTCGGGCCGGCCGGTCGGGGCCAAAGCCCAGGCCGCGAGCCCGGTCGCGAAGGTGAGCGCGATGGCGATCACGAACGGATCGGGCATCCAGCGCTCGAACAGCGACACCGACAGCGCCACGAACCCGTGCCTCGACCCGGGCCGTCCGTCTTCCGATATGGCCGTCATTGGTTAATGCCCCCGGCTTTGCAGCGTCAGGAAGCAGCGTCTCCGCCCGATTTCAAGCCGGCAGATGGACGGAGCCGCCTTGCCGTCGCGTTAGGATCTCTCGGTCGGCAGCACCGCGGATCGCGTGTTCTGCGCGCGCGTCTTGTGCCCGGGCGCCCGCCGGATACCGCATGTCGCGTGAACGAAGCCGCGCCACGCCCACCGCACCGATTCGGCCGGTGTCCGTTCCGCGCTTGTTCGTTGCGTGAAGATCGCCGCCCGCGGTGCCCCGAAACGGCACTCGCCGGTCGCCACCTTTGGCATGATGCATCGGAACAAACGGAGGTACTCACGCTGACAGTGATTCGGGCGCGCTTCGTTCCGGAGTCGTTCGAAGCCTGAAGATCGTACCGAGCGCCTGTGCCGGATCGGTACGCACGAGCATGCCGGCCGGCTCCACCCTTCCCCTAGTGGGTAAGCCCCCGACCCGCCGCGCCGCGCGTTGCGCTCCTCTCGCGAACCTGAGATGCAGGGTCGACGGCGCGAATCGGCCCGCGCGCGGCATGAGGGGTGGCGATGTCGGATGCCTGCACGTCGGGGCTCGATACCGGGTTCGTCGGGCTCGGCTTCCTGAAGGTCGGCTTCCTCGGCATCGTTCAGGGCATCACCGAGCTGCTGCCGATCTCTTCCACCGCGCACATGCGCATCGTGCCGGCGCTGCTCGGCTGGGCCGACCCAGGCTCGGCCTTCTCCGCGGCCATGCAGCTCGCCGCGCTTGCCGCCGTGGTGTCCTACTTCTGGGCCGACGTGCGCGGTCTCGCCTCCGGCACGCTGGCGGCCATCGGCCGGCGCGATTTCCAGGACTGGAACTTCCGCTTCTCCGTCTGGATCGTGCTCGCCACGATCCCGCTCGCCGTCGGCGGCGTACTACTCAAGTCCAAGCTCAACGCCTGCAACTCGCCGCTGCGCACGCTGGTGGTGATCGGGCTGGCCTGCCTGGTGATGGGCGGGCTGCTGGCCTATGCCGAACGCGCCGCGCGCCACGTGCGCACCATCGACAACGTCTCGCTGCGCGACGCGATGTGGGTCGGGCTGGCGCAGATGGGCGCGCTGATCCCCGGCGTGTCGCGCTCCGGCTCGACGCTGACGGCGGCGCTGACCCTGGGGCTCGAGCGCGACGAGGCGGCGCGCTTCTCGTTCCTGCTCGGCATCCCGGCCATCGCGCTCGCTGGGCTCGCCGAGCTGTGGGCCCTGCGCAAGGCCGGCATCGGCTTCCACGGCTGGGCGATCCTGGCCTTCGGCCTGGTCATCGCCTCGATCTCGGCCTTCGCCGCGATCTGGAGCCTGATGCGGGTGCTGGAGCGTTTCTCCGCCTGGCCGTTCGTCGTCTACCGCCTCTTGCTGGGCGTCTTCCTGATCGTCAGCGTGGCGACCGGCTTCCTGCCAAACTGAGGCTTGCGGACGACGACTGTTCGCCACGCCGCACGGGTCGTGCGGATCGAGTCCGATTATCGCACGCTTCGCGCTCGGCTACATGTCTCGTCGCACCAGGGAGATGGGTCATGACTGACATCGGCAAGGCAGGAACATTCGCGCTCGGCGAGCGCCGCGTGAAGCGGCTTGGCTATGGCGCGATGCAGCTCGCCGGCAAGGGCGTGTTCGGTCCGCCCAGGGACCGCGCGGCGGCGATCGCCGTGCTCCGCGAGGCGGTGGCGAGCGGCGTCGACCACATCGACACCAGCGACTTCTACGGGCCGCACGTCACCAACGAGATCATCCGCGAGGCGCTGCACCCCTACGGCGACGACCTCACGATCGTCACCAAGATCGGCGCCCGTCGCGGTGGGGACGCCTCCTGGCTGCCGGCCTTCTCGGCGGCGGAGTTGGAGCGCGCGGTGCACGACAACCTCCGCAACCTCGGTCTGGACGTGCTCGACGTCGTCAACCTGCGCCTGATGTTCAATCCCTACGGCCTCGCCGAAGGCCCGATCGAGGAGCCGCTGGCCGCGCTCGCCGAGCTGCAACGCCGCGGCCTCGTCCGCCACATCGGGATCAGCAACGCGACCGCACGGCAGGTGGCCGCGGCCCGCGCGATCACCGGGATCGTCTGCGTGCAGAACCAATACAACCTCGCCCACCGCGAGGACGATGCGATGCTCGACGAGCTCGCCGCGGCCGGCATCGCCTACGTGCCGTTCTTCCCGCTCGGCGGCTTCGCGCCGCTGCAGTCGGAGCTGCTGTCGAAGGTCGCGGAAGGGCTCGGCGCAACGCCGCTGCAGGTGGCGCTGGCCTGGCTGCTGCGGCGCGCGCCCAACATCCTTCTCATCCCCGGCACTTCGTCGCTCGGCCACCTCGCCGAAAACGTTGCCGCGGCCGCGCTGCGGCTGCCCGACGAGGCGATGGCGACGCTGGACGGCATCGAGAGCGCTCCGGCGGCACGGCACTGAGCGGCGTGAGGCCTCACCCCTCCCGCATGTCGGGGTCGGCGAGGCCGTGCAGCCGGTGGGCGGCGAGCTGGGCGAAGCGCAGCGTCACCATGCGCCGCGTCGCCGGCG
>CAXTQM010000264.1:0-4113 GCA_964246205.1 uncultured Beijerinckiaceae bacterium
GCGAGAGGTATCTCGGGAGGCTTGCCCGACGAAGGTTCGGTAGCGGCGCATTCTGGCGCCTCGTGGTTTCCGGTCGAATGTCTCATGCCAGCGGCCTCTCGATCCCGAGCCCTATTTGTGTCGTCGCGCCTTGTTGCCGTCTGCACCCTCTCCAGCGATTCACCCGTGGCGAACCCCTCGATGACATTTAAGCAAAATCCCCTCCATCCATCTGCGGCCGTTTGGGCAGGGGCTTCAATTTGCCTCGCACTGTGGTGTTTCGGCACCGCCGACCCCGCACGGGCCCAAGCGATGATCACGCCGCAAACCGGCACGCAGATGTCCGTTTTGCGGCTGGTCTCGGCCGGCGGCCTGCGCGACGGCGGATATGAAGCGGGCGTCGACCTCGTCATGGCGCCCGGATCGCACACCTATTGGAAGATCCCGGGCGAGGCTGGAGTACCGCCGGTCTTCACCTTCAACAAGTCGGAGAACGTGTCCAAGGCCGAGGTGAGTTTCCCCACGCCCTCGCGCATCACGGAGGAGGGGATCGACGCCTTCGGCTACGACAACGGCGTGGTGTTCCCCGTCGCCGTCACGCCGGTCGATCGCGGCAAGCCGGCGGTGCTCCACGTCGACGTCATCTACGCCGTCTGCAACAAGATTTGCCTGCCGGGACATGGCGAGGCGACGCTGACGCTGACGCCGCACGGCGCCCCGGTGGGCGGCGCCGACGTCGCCAAGGCCCTGGCGAAGGTCCCGCAGGCGATCGCCAAGGCGCCGCAGCTGCAGACGACCCGCGTGAAGGGGACGGCCGATCCGACCTGGACGCTGAGCTGGAACGGCGCCGACGCGCCCACCGATATCTTCCCCGACGCGCCGGAAGGCTTCTTCTTCGACAGCAAGAAGACGGGACCTGTCACCTGGACGCTCGTCGCGCAGCAGAGCGTCAGCGCACCAAAGGCCGAGACGGTGCCGGTGACTCTGGTATTGGCGCGGCCCAGGGGCTCGACGAGCGTGTCCGAAACATTCGACGTGGGCGCGCCCGCCAAGTAAGGCGTGCGCTCCAACGCGAACGGAGCAGGGCGATGAGCATCGAAGTCGGCGGCAAGATCCCCGAGGCCACCTTTCAGGTCATGACCGCCGACGGCCCTGCGCCGCGCACGACGGCGGAGATCTTTCCCGGCCGCAAGGTGGTGCTGGTCGCCGTGCCCGGCGCCTTCACGCCGACCTGCTCGATGAACCACCTGCCGCCCTACATCGCCGCGCTCGACAAGCTGAAGGCCAAGGGCGTCGAAGAGGTGCTGGTGACCGGCGTCAACGACGTCTTCGTGATGGGCGCCTGGGCCAAGCACACCGGCGGCGAGGGCAAGGTGACCTACCTCGCCGACGGCAGCGCGCATTTCGCCAAGGCCATGGGTCTGACGCTCGACCTCGATGGGATGGGGCTCGGCACCCGCTCGAAGCGCTACGCCATGATCGTCGACGACGGCGTGGTCGAGAGCATGGCGGTCGAGCCGAACCCCGGTCAGGCCGACGAGACCAGCGCGGACAAGCTGATGGCCAAGCTCTGACCTCGGGCTCTGACGCCGATCGTCAGGGATAGGCTTGGGCGGGCGGCGGCGGCGTGAACGGCGGCTCCGCCCGCCAGTCGACCAGCGCGTCGATGCGCGCCGCCAGAGCGAAATCCTTGTCGGTGATACCCTTGGGCCTGTGCGTCGAAAGCTTCACCAGCAAGGTGTTGTACCCCACCACCATCTCCGGGTGGTGCCAGGCCGCCTCGCAGAGGTGGCCGACGACGCCGACGAGCATGAGCGTCGCCTTGAAGCCCGAGGTCTCGATGGTGCGACGCAGGGCGCCGTCTTCGTAGGTCCAGGACGGCAGCGCGGTGAGCCGCGCCGCGATCTCGTCCTCCGCGTAGACCTTCAAGAGATGTTGGACCTTCAAGCGATCTTGCGGGCGCGGCGATCCTGCGCCGGCTGGTAGGCCATGCGGCTGTGGAACGAGCAGTACGGGCCCTCGCCGATCGGCGCCTTGCCGCCGCAATAGCGGAACTCGGACGAGGACGGGTCGCCGACCGGCCAGCGGCACATGGATTCGCGCAGGTCCATGATGGTGACGTTCTCGGCCATCGGCACGACGTTGTCGCCGCTGGAGCGATAGGGCTGCGGCGCCGCCATCGGTCGGCTCTGCAGCGCCACGGCGAGATTGCCGCGCATCGGCATCGAGCCGCCGCGCTGCAAGGGCTGCCGGCTGGGATCGGCGGAAGGCTTGCTTGGGCGACGGGCGGCCGCCGCGGCGGCGAGCGGTGCCTTGACCCGGCCGGACATGCCGAGCCGGTGCACCTTGCCGATCACCGCGTTGCGGGTCACGCCGCCCGCGAGCTCGGTCGCGATGCGGCTCGCGCTCAAGCCTTCGAGCCAGAGCTTGCGGAGGAGCTCCACCCGCTCCTCGGTCCAGGACAACACTGCGTCTTTGCCGATGCTACTGTCCGCCATGGTGTGGTCCGCCTGCTTGGGTCCGTGGTCGCTCCGGGCGGCGGCCTTCGGCTCCGGCGAACAGGCGCACGATCGCAAGCCGGCAAGAACCGGCCACATCGAACGCAGGCACGCTTGGAGTTCAGGCCGTCGCACGAGATGTCGTGGCCGACAGGTGCAAAGCTACACTAGGGCTTGAATCGCGCGCAAGAGTCGTAACGGCTTGTTAAGTGTTTTCAACAAGAGCCTGCATTGCGGGCAAGGCTCGGTCGAACGGGGGCGAATCGGACCGGGAACAAAACGGAATCGCTCTGCGCAAACGGGCGCGCGCCGTCGCACGCCGAGGCGCGGCGTCGCATTTATGGCTCACTTCCGCGGTGTCAGGCCTTGCCGTGGTGGGCGGCATCGGCGCGGGCGTCGAGCGGCCAGCGCGGCCGGGCGGCGAAGGTCATGTCGTCGGTGAGGCCGAGCGCGAGGCGTTCCAGCCCGGCCCAGGCGATCATCGCGCCGTTGTCGGTGCAGAGCTTGGGTGGCGGGATCACCAGCCGCAGCCCGGCCTCGCCGCAGAAACGCGCCATGGCGCGTCGGATGGCATCGTTGGAGGCAACACCGCCGGCGGCCACCACTGCCTCGCACGGGCCGACCTTCTCGCGAAACAGCCGCGTCGCCACGCGGATGCGATCGATGATGGTGTCGACCACGGCGGCCTGGAACGAGGCGCAGAGGTCGTTGACGTCCGTGGCGGTCAAAGGCTTGATGTCGTCGGCGGCGAGGCGCACCGCCGTCTTGAGGCCCGACAGCGAAAAGTCCGGCCGCGGCCGCCCGAGCATGGGGCGCGGAAAGGCGAAGCGCTCGGGATCGCCCTCCGCGGCGTGGCGCTCGATCAGCGGGCCGCCGGGGTAGGGCAGGCCGAGCATCTTGGCGATCTTGTCGAAGGCTTCGCCCACGGCGTCGTCGAGCGTGGCGCCGAGGCGGAGGTAGTCGCCGACGCCCTTCACCGCGACGAGCTGCGTGTGGCCGCCCGAGATCAGCAGCAGCAGGTAGGGAAAGGGTACGCCGTCGGTCAGGCGCGGGGTGAGCGCGTGGGCCTCGAGGTGGTTCACCGCGACGAAGGGCTTGTGCAGAGCCAGCGCCAGCGCCTTGCCGGCGGTGAGCCCGACGATGACGCCGCCGATCAGCCCGGGCCCGGCGGCGGCGGCGATGCCGTCGACGTCCTTGATCGCCATGCCGGCCTTGTCGACGGCGCGGGCGATCAGCCGGTCGAGCACCTCGACGTGGGCGCGCGCGGCGATTTCCGGCACCACGCCGCCATAGGCCGCGTGAAGGCGGATCTGGCTCATGATCTCGTTGGACAGGATCTCCGCCGAGCCGTCGCCCTTGCGCTCGACGATCGCCGCCGCCGTCTCGTCGCAGGTGGTCTCGATCCCAAGGACGCGCATTCCAACCTCCGCTTCGGTGCGAGCATAGGGGAGAAGCGCGTCCGACCGGAAGCGCCTAGTCGGAAGGGTGTCGCTAGACTTCGCGGCCGGACAGGAGCCGCTCGACGGCTGCGCGGTCGGCGAGGGCGGGAATGGCGCCGCGCCGCATGGTGGCGAGCGCGCCGGCGGCGCAGGCGAAGCGCACGAGCGCGGCGCGATCGATGGTGTCGAGATCGCGG
>CAXTQM010000265.1:0-3704 GCA_964246205.1 uncultured Beijerinckiaceae bacterium
GCTACATCGAGAACCAAGAACGCTTTTAGGTCTACCCGACGTCGAACCTGGCACGAGGCTATCCGCAGGGCTGCTTGGCGTCGGTCAACGATGTCTGCTTCAGAGCACGTGGAGCGGCTGGCTATACGGCAATAGTGGCACTGAGCGGACCAGGCGATCTTTCCGCTCCTGCTTGCTTTCGCGATCGGCGACGTGCGGCAGCGTAGCGGAAGGAGATTCTGCCAGAGAATGTCGTGTTTCAGCGTGATGGTGGGAGCCGGACTCTTACGCCCGAGTCGACGCGCCGTGCGATGAAGGACGTCATGCCGTCCGGCTTACCTGGATCAGGGGCGCAGTGGCGACCTTCCAGCCCGACGACAAGACCATCACGCCCGAGGACGGGACAGTCGTCCGCTTCGCCAAGCTCGTCGTGGCGCCGGGGCTGAAGCTCGACTGGGACGGCGTCGAGGCCACGGCCTGATCTACGACCCCGAGCCAGTGGGCGAGGCATTGGTCGGCAAGCCCCGTGACCCCGTGACCGACTTGTATGCGCCATTGCCTCCCATCCGACCCCTCGCACCATCGACCCTCGTTGCCTTCCTCGTGGAGCTGAAGGCTGTCGCGTCGAGGGCCGGGACGATCAGCGGACGTTGAGAAAGGAGTCAGCCTGGTCAGGCGTAGCAGCCCCGCTCAGATCCCCGGAACCGCCCAGGCATCGAGCACCGCAACGCCTTGTCGAAGCGCCTTGACGGGCTGGTATTCCGGAGAATTCCAAAATGCCTTGATGTCGTCGACGGACGCAAACTGGAACAGGGCAATGCGCCGCTCGTCGTCCCTCCCTTCGAGCAGGGCGACACTTTCCGCTTTGGAAGCGTGGCGGCCCCCGAACTTGGCGATCAGCGGCATGACGGCATCGCGGTAGGCCGCCCCCCGCTTCGGATCGGAGATCGTAACCTGGATCACGAGATAGGCGGTCATCGCGCCTCCCCCAACACGTCGTCTTCGCTGCACGCGAAATCGCGATCGCGATATCAGACCGGGCCCACAAGGCTCTGTGTGGGCTTGGCATCGGTGAAGCGAGCGACGTCTGCCATGACACGCGGGGTTTCGGGCGAGGCCAGGGCCGCGCGCATCGACGCTTCATCGAGGAACCGGCATTGCGCGATCGCGATCGTCCCCGCCCCGGCCTCGGCAGGCCAGAAAGCGGCGCAGCTCTCCAATCCGAGCTTACCCCAGCACTCCATCACCAGCGGCAGGTGATGCGCGACGTAGTAGTCCCGGTCGAAGCGCGTGCCCGCGTCGCCGGGATAGGTCACGTACATCGTCGTCATTGGTCAAACGTCTCCTCGCTCGGCACATCGAAGGCGTTGAGGGTGATGGCGACCTGGGCGTAGGTGCCGACCCAGAGCACCAGTTCGGTGAGCGCGCCCTGGCCGAGCAGGTCGCGGGCCGCGCGGTAGGTCGCGCCGGGCAGCACGCCGCCTTCCATGAGCGCGGTCGCCACGTCGTAGGCGCACGCCTCCTCGGGCGTCAGGTCGAGCGGGCGGCCACCGGCGGCTAATGTCGCGATCTTGGCCGGGTCCATGCCCTTGGCCGCCGCAATCGCCGAGTGGGCGTAGAGTTCGTAGGCCGCCTTGAACCGAGCGCCGGCGACCAGGATCGCCACCTGCTTCGCCGCGGACGATAGCCGCTTCATCGCCGTGATGGCGGCGATCTGGTCGTAGTGCGCCTGCCCGACTGCCGGCTCGTGCAGGAACACGCCCCAGGGCCCGAGCAGCGCGCCGTCGTCGCGCGTGGTCTTGAACGCGGTGAAGCCTTCCGCAATCTGCGCTCGGTTGCGGTCGTAGAGCGCGCGCTGCTCGGGCGTGAGCCGGTCGGGCGGCAGGGTCGGCAGGCGCATCTCAATGGCTCCGTCGGTCAGGCGGTCAACAGGCGGTCGGGGGTGATCGGCAGCTCGCGGATTCGCTTGCCGGTGGCATGCCAGACCGCGTTGGCGATGGCGGGCGCGACGCCGCACAGGCCGAGCTCCGCCAGCCCCTTGACGCCGAGCGGACTCACCACGCAGTCGTCGCTCTCGACGAACACCGCGTTGAGCTCGTGGATGTCGGCGCACACCGGCACGAGATATTCCGCGATGGTCGCGTTGGAGACGCGGCCGAGGTTCGCGTCCCACTCGGCCTCCTCCAGCAGCGCCATGCCGATGCCGCCGACCATGCCGCCGATGCACTGGCTGTGCGCCAGCTTTGGATTCACGATGCGGCCGGCGTCATACGCCCCGATCAGGCGCGCGACGCGGGTGGTGCACAGGTCTGGGTCGATACGGACCTCGGCGAACACCGCGCCGAAGCCGACGGAGGAGTGATTCTTCGCTTCGTCCCCAGGCGCCGAGTTCGCCGCCGCGTCGAGTCGGTCGAGCCCGGCGCGGCGCAGCACGCCCGCAGGGTCGTCCGCCAGCCCGCGGGCGCGGGCAAGCTCGTTGAGATTGCTGCGCAACGCTACGCACGCCGACTGCACCGCCGAGCCGACACTGGCCATCGTCGTCGAGCCGCCATGCTCCTTGGCTGGCGGGAGCGCCGAGTCGCCCAGCTCGAACCGCACCAGCGCCACCGGCAGCCCGAGCGCGTCCGCCGCCACCTGCGTCGCCGAGGTGTAGGTGCCGGGCCCCATGTCGGTGGTGGCGCAGCGCACCGTCGCCGTGCCGTCGGCGAACAGCGTCGCCGAGGCCGAGGTTGGATAGCGGGCGACATGGTAGATCGCGGTCGCCATGCCATAGCCGACCAGCTCGCGGCCGTCGCGCAGCCGCCCCGGCTCGCGCGGGCGACGCTCCCAGCCGAACCGGGCCGCACCCTCGCGGTAGCACGCGCGCAACGCGTTGGACGACCAAGGCAGGTCCTTGGTTGGATCGCGCTCGGCGAAATTGCGCAGCCGCAGCTCGATCGGATCGAGCGCCACCGCCTCGGCGAGTTCGTCCATCGCCATCTCCTGCCCGACGAGACCCGTCGCCCAGCCCGGGCCGCGCATCGGACAGGGCGTGCTGACGTTCATGCGCACCAGCTCGTACCGGGTCCGGCGATCGGCGCAGGCGTAGGTCGTGGCGGCGGGAGCGAGCGTGCCTTCCGCGAACTCCTCGTAGGTGGAGGTCTGGCCCGTCACCTCGTGGATCATCGCGGTGAGCCGTCCGTCCCGCCCGGCGCCGAACGCCACCCGCTGGCGCGTCTCGGGGCGGAAGCCGATCGCGGTGGAGAGCTGGCGCCGGGTCAGCTCCAGCCGGACCGGGCGGCCCGCGCGGCGCGCGGCCATCGCGGCAAGCGTGACGTGCGGCCAAGACCTGAGCGCCGAGCCGAACGCGCCGCCGACGAACGGGTTGATGACCCGCACCTGGCCGGGATCGATGCCGAACCGACGCGCGATCTCGTCGCGCTCGTTCCCGACCCATTGCGTCTTGCTCCACAGGGTCAGACGGTCGCCCTGCCAGAGCGCGACGGTGGCATGCGGCTCCATCGCGTTGTGCTGCTCGCGCGCCTGAAGGTAGGTCGCGTCGATGCGGACGGGCGCGGTGGCAAAGACGGCGTCGGGGTCGCCCCGCTTCGTCTCCGGGCCGCGCCCCTTCTTGGCGGCCGCCTTTGAGGTCGGCTGCGCGAGCGAGGGATCGAAGCGGGTGCGCTGCCCGGGATCGGCCGCATAGCTGACGCGCACCAACGACGCCGCGTAGAGCGCCTGCGCCT
>CAXTQM010000265.1:3714-4106 GCA_964246205.1 uncultured Beijerinckiaceae bacterium
GCGCGCCACCACCACCGCCACGGGCTGGCCGCTGAACCTCACCTCCGGGCCTTCGAGCACCCGCAGCTGGTCGCCCGACACCGGGTCCACGGCCGGCCGCTCCTCCGGCGACTGGTAGGGCAGCCGCTCGGCGCTGAGGTGCGTCAGGACGAGCAGCACGCCGGGCGCGCGCTCGGCGGCGGCGACGTCGATCGCGGCGATGCGCCCGGCGGCGATCGTGCTGTCATGCGTTGCCGCATAGGCGAGGCCATCGGGGTGGAACTCGGCGGCGTAGCGGGCGGCGCCGGTCACCTTGGCCGGCCCGTCCACCCGCGTCAGCGGCGCGCCGATGGCGGTCATGCGAGCTCTCCCGTCTCAAGGAGCGCGCGCTCGACCGTGCGCCGGATCAGCTC
>CAXTQM010000266.1:0-4088 GCA_964246205.1 uncultured Beijerinckiaceae bacterium
GCCCGTCACCATGGAGACACCCTCCGCGAGCAGGTCCTGGATGAGCTGCGTGCCCGAGGCCTTGTCCTCGATCAGGATCACCGTCGCTGAGAAGGCGTACCGCTGGTCCTGCACCGCACGCTTGAGGTCGGGATAGGACAGCTTCTTGCGCAGGACGTGGAGGAGGTAGAAGGCGTTTTCCTTCAAGCCCCAGGTCGTGCAGACGGAGTAGTCGGCCAGCTCGCTCACCTTGTTGGCCGTGTCCCAGCTCTGGATGACCTGGTCGAAGTCGGCAGGCGGAACGTCGTAGCGCTTGAACCAAGCCTCCTTGATCATGCCGCCGCCGAGCGGCGCCGGCCGCTGCTGGTACTGGCCGGAGAAGTTGTAGTCGCCGATCGTGCGGCGCAGCGCGTCCAGCGTCGCGATCGGCTCGCGGGCGGGATGCAAAGCTTCGCCAACCTCGCGAGCGAAACGGCGGGGGCCGAATGGCGTCGCGATCTCGTGCAGCTCGGTGTCCTCGGCGATCGCGGGAAACGAGACGACGTGCCAGTCCTCGCGGGCGAGCAGGTGACCAACGAGGTCGTCCTCGTGCAGCCGCTGCATGATGATGACGATGGCGCCTGTGCGCTTGTCGTTGAGCCGGCTGACCAGGGTCCCGTCGTACCATTCGTTGACGGCTCTACGGCGCGTCTCCGATACCGCCTCGTCGGGCTTCAGCGGATCGTCGATGATGATGACGTCGCCGCCACGCCCGGTGAGCACGCCGCCGATCGAGGTTGCGAGGCGAAAGCCGCCGCGCGTGGTCGAGATCTCCTGCAGCGCGACGCGGCGGTCACTGAGCCGGGTCGCGAACAGCTGGCGATACCAGCGCGCGTTCATCACCGTGCGGCAGTCGCGCGCGAGCTTGTCGGAGAGATCCTGGGCGTAGCTCACGGTGATGATGGAGGCGCCGGGATCATGGCCCAGCCACCACGCCGGCAGCGCGATCGAGGCCGCGAGCGACTTCAGGTGGCGCGGCGGAATGTTGATGATCAGCCGCTTGATCTCGCCGCGCCGGCAGGCATCGAGCTTGGCCGCCATGACTTCGATGTGCCAGTTCGACAGGAACGAGGCGCTGGCGTGCAGCTCGCCGAAGCAGCGGGTGAGGAACAGGTAGAAATCGCGGCGCAACGTCGCTTGGTATTCGGCAAAGGTCAGCTCGGTCATGGCGTACCTCCTTGTCCCAAGCGGCGCATGAGTTCGCGCATGGCATCCTCGTCGCCATCCTCGAAGCCGGGCAGGGGCGTCTCGACGGCGCGAGCCTCGCCGGCCTGGATCAATCCCAGCAGCAGCTGCGTTGCGCGGGCCTCGCCGCCGGCGGCGCGATTGACGAGCTGCTTGACCGCCGCCTCGTACTTGCTGATGCGGCGCTTGCGGCCGTTCTCGGTGATGAGGACCTTCTCGTTGAGCGCCGCGGAGACCACGGTGGAGAGGTTGCGAGCGCCTTTGGGGCGGCCTCGCGGATTGCCCGACACGCCCTTCTGGAAGCGGGTCGCCAACGGCGGCTTGCCGTAGCCGACGTCGTAGGAGTCGTCCTCGCTCGCATTATCCGCCACGGTTCGCCCTCCTCCGCTGCGGCTTCGGCGATCCTCGGTCCGCAACCTCGGCACTGACGGGATGATCGGCAGGAGGACCAACAGCAGACGAAGGGGTAGCCTCGGCGGCCTTGGTCGCCATCGCATCGAAGGGAAGGGCGCTCGCGGCGTGGATGGCGATGCCGCCGGTATGCGCCTGCCATCGTCGTACGATAAGGTCGACGTAGAGCGGATCGATCTCAAGGCCGTAGCAGGCACGTCCGGTGCGCTCCGCCGCCATCAACGTGGTGCCGCTGCCGAGAAAGGGATCGAGCACGATGTCGCCGCGCCGCGAGCTGTCGAGGATGGCGTCGGCGACCATCGCGATCGGCTTCACCGTGGGATGGAGATCGCCGAGCCTGCCTTCCTCGCCAGCGCGACCGAACGCGGGCTGGCCGGCGTAAGCCCAGACGTTGCTGCGGTTGCGCCCGAAGCGTCCAAGCTGGACGTTGTTGCAGATCGGCCCGTCACCGCCCTGGAACACGAAGACGAGTTCGTGCTGCGATCGGTAGAGGCTGCCCATCCCGGCATTGGGCTTGGTCCAGACGCAGATGTTGAGCAGCTCGCGGTAGACATCACGACCTGCCGCGACGATCTCGCCGACGTGGCGCCAGTCCATGCAGACATAGTGCAGACTGCCTGGGCTGGCGTGCTGCTTGAGGAGCTTGAACACGCCGGCGAGGAACTGCTCGAAGCCGGTGCTGGTCATCTCGCCAGAGGCCATCGCGAATTCGCGATGCCGGCCGGAGCGCGTGCTCACGTGTCCGTTGATGGGGACGTTGTAGGGCGGATCGGTGAAGACGATCGCGGCCTTGGCGTGGCCCATGAGTGTGGCGAGGTCGAGAGGCTCGACGGCGCTGCCGCACAGCACGCGGTGGTTCCCCAGCAGCCATAGGTCGCCTACCTGGCTGACCGGTGGGCCCTCGACGAGAGTCTCGACCGGCTCCGCTGCCGCCTCCTCGTTCGCGTTCAACGACTCGATGCGAAGGTCGATCTCGCCCATGTCGAATCCGGTGCTCTCCAAGGAGAAGTCGAGATCGAGGACGGACAGGTCCTTGAGCTGTTGCGCGAGCAGCCGGTCGTTCCAGGTCGAGGTCTCGTTGAGACGATTGTCGGCGATCATGAAGGCGCGCCGCTGCGCCGCGTCGAGGTGATCGAGCCGTATGGTCGGCACCTCGCTCCAGCCGAGATGCCGACAGGCGAGGAGCCGACCGTGACCCGCCACGACGTTCAGCTCGGCGTCGAGGAGCACCGGCACGTTGAAGCCGAAGCTTTCTATGCTGCGCGCGATCTGCTTGATCTGCGTGCGGCTGTGAAGGCGAGGGTTGTTGGCATCGAGCTTGAGGTGCTCGATCTGGCGGTAAGTTACAGCCAGGCGAGCGGACGGTTTACAGAGCGACACTGATGTCGGTGGGACTGACTTCTGACTCTTCACCCTGGTGCCTTTCATGGGGCGAAACCAGAGATCGGTTGTCGCCTACGGCACTGGCGTAGGGGCGGTATCCGGATTGGCAAAAATCAACAAATCGGCGCGTCGTTGTTTATTTTTCGAGTTTGGATTTGCGCGGTCTCCCACGCTTGCGCTCGAAAACCAGCTTGTAGGCCGCATCAAACTCTTTGTTTTTGAGGCCTGAAAGGCAGGCGAGTGCTTCGTCCAGGAGCTGCTTCTTCAGATGAATGCCTTCCGCTTGACGGCTGCGAAGCCACGTAACGCAACGTGCCTCTAGTTCCGCACTGGTCGGCTCAGGCAGCCAAAGAACGACCTCCGTGAAATCGACTTGCCCTTCGGCTCGGCAATCGCTGAAATTCAGGCGCAAGCTGGGCCAGCGCGCTGGAGGTATGGAAACTCGTTCGACAGCCATCCCGGTAAAAGCTGAGGCTAAGATCTCACCTCGGCCAAGCCGGCCTCTCAGCTCTTCGACGAGAGACAATGCCAAGTTATCAAAATGGATCTCGATGCGAGCTTCGACGCCTGAAAACGTCTGTTGGGTCGCATTCATCTCCTTCAGCACGCGGAGCGCGCCTGGGTCGGGGGCATCCAACCGTACCAAAGCACCGTCTCGTCCACCAAATCGATCAAGGAGTTTGCGCCATTGGGCAGCATCAAAGAAATGCTCGGGCGCATCGCTTAGTCGAATTGCGGCGGTCAAGACTCATCCAATCCCGTGACGATCAAAACCGGCCGATCCCACCGCAGGAAACACGCATTGGGCGTGCATCGTGCTGTTAGGCCGCTGGCGTCAAACGTCTCCCTGTTCTACAGCAATTTGCCGATTCTCTTCCCTGTTCCGCTTTGCAGGGAATTTGCATCCAAAATTGAGGATGCGCTGCGCTTTGCGTCGGTGGATCACGGCGTTTGCAGCCTTTGTAGCGGATTTTCCCTGTAAGTTTCCCTGAATGCAGGGAAACACCGGAGTGCAGACCGGTTCGCGCCCACTGCGACCTCAGCCATCCAGACCACGTGACTTGAGATTTCTGCGCTTGCTTCGGGAAGCC
>CAXTQM010000267.1:0-4074 GCA_964246205.1 uncultured Beijerinckiaceae bacterium
TGCGGCCGATCTCGGCGATGCGCCCGTTGACGGCGGCAAGCTGCTCTATTGCCATTTGCCTGAGCCCGACATCGTCGCCGGTCAGACTGTAGGCATTGTACAAAGCTGCAAGCTGCCGCAGCGCGTTGACCTGCGTCGCCTTGTAGAGAGCGTCGAAAGCTTCGCCTTTCGCAGACGACAGATGGTCGAAGGCGATCATGGCGGCGGGCATCAACGCGCCGGTTCCGGCCGGCGCGCCGAATGCCGCCGGCGAGACCGGTGCGTCGATCGCGGCGGAACGGCCGGTGAGCACGTCATTGGACGCGACGGCTAGCGGACCGGACTGCACCGGCACGGACTGAGCCACCTCGGGCATCGCGCGATCGTCGATCGCGGAGACCACCTCGATTTCGGCCGCCGCTTCCTTGCCGGCGAACGCCCTGAGCGCAGCGTTGTCAGAATGATCGGCCGCCAGACCACTCGCTTTGGCGAGGAAAACCGCGTTGAGGCGCACATTGGCAACGAAGGCCTCCGTCGCGGCGGTTTCGGCGAAAGCCGGAACCGAGACGAGACTGACGGCGGCGAATGCAGTGCTCAACAGCAGCTTACGCATGGTCCCTCTCCGTATCGACGATCGAACAACGGAACAGCTTCCTCTAAGTTCCTGCCGAGCTGTCGTTGCACGATCATGGAACGGGAGGCCGCCCAGACAGCGAAACGGCCGCTCCGGGGGCGGAAGCGGCCGTTTCTACACCGTCCAATCATGGGGGAATGACTGGGCGTTTGGATTCAGAACAAACCTGCTGCGGAGTGGTTCCAGGCCGGATCAGCGAAATTTTAGGAGCAACGCTTGACCCGCCGCCAGGGCCGGGCGAGGCGCAAGCGATGACCTTCGAGCCGTTCTACCCCATCCTCGATTCGGCAGACTGGATCGCGCGTCTGCTGCCGCACGGCGTAAGGTTCGTGCAATTGCGGGTGAAGGATGCGCCGGCCGAGGTCGTCCACAGCGAAATCGCCCGCGCCAAATCGCTTTGCGACGACGCCGGTGCTCTCCTCGTCGTGAACGACTTCTGGCGCGACGCCATCGAGCTGCGTTGCGCCTTCGTGCACCTCGGGCAGGAGGATCTCGACACCGCCGACGTCGCCGCGATCCGTCGCGCCGGCCTCGGCCTCGGCCTCTCCACCCATGACGAGGCCGAACTCGATCGCGCGCTGGCGCTGGCGCCAGACTACATCGCGCTGGGCCCGATCTACCCGACGCGGCTGAAAGCGATGCGCTTCGCCCCCCAGGGCCTCGACAGGCTTGCGGCCTGGAAGGCGCGGTGCGGCGCGATCCCGCTGGTCGGCATCGGCGGCGTCTCGCTTGAGCGCGCGCCGGGCGTGCTCGCGGCGGGCGCCGACGTCGCCGCCGTGGTCACTGACATCACGCTGAACGAGGACCCGGAGGCGCGCACACGGGCCTGGGCCGCGGCGCTGCGACTCCGGCCCTGAAATGCCGCGACGGCGCGCCCTTCACAACGCTGTCACGCAAGCTATAGAATGTGGGCGTGCGATGGGTCGGCCTCATAGATGTTGAGGTGAACTGAGTGAGGTGTCCGGTTTGACGGTCCACTTCCAGCCGCTTGTGTCACCGGAGGCCTGCCCGGCGCTGGTGCTGAACGCCGATTTTCGGCCGCTGAGCTATTACCCTCTGTCGCTGTGGTCCTGGCAGGATGCGATCAAGGCGGTGTTCCTCGATCGGGTGAACATCGTCTCGAACTACGATCGCTTCGTGCGCTCGCCGACTTTCGAGATGCAGCTGCCCTCGGTGGTGTCGCTCAAGACCTACATCAAGCCCTCGCGCCACCCGGCCTTCACCCGCTTCAACGTGTTTCTGCGCGACCGCTTCACCTGCCAGTATTGTGGCGCGCGCGAGGATCTCACCTTCGACCACGTGCTGCCGCGCTCTAAGGGCGGCACCACCACCTGGGAGAACGTCGTCGCCGCCTGCTCGCCCTGCAACCTGCGCAAGGGCGACAAGCTGTGCCGCGACGTCGACATGCATCCGGCGACGCTGCCTTACCCGCCCTCCATCAACGACCTGCATTCCGCCGGCCGCGCCTTCCCGCCGAACTATCTCCACGACAGCTGGATGGACTATCTCTATTGGGACTCCGAGCTCGAGCCGTAGACGCCGGCTGGCGCAGCTCGTCGTCGCCATGCGACTTTTAGTGTAGCCGCCAATCGCGACGTAGGATTGCATTTCGGTAAGTCACTGCCTCTATCTTGCTGCCATGTATTCTTCTCCCGCTCTCTCGGCGCTGGCACCGAGGCATTGCGCCCAGGTCGCCGCCCTCCCTGTCCGCCCGGGTCCCGAAGGCCCGGAAGTCATGCTGATCACCTCGCGCGATACGGGGCGGTGGATCGTGCCCAAGGGCTGGCCGATGAAGGGCCGCAAGGATCACGAGGCCGCCGCGCGGGAGGCGCTGGAGGAGGCCGGGCTCGAGGGCCGCATCCACAAGCATCCCGTCGGTGCCTACACTTACGGCAAGCGCGGCGCCGACGGCGTCGACCTGTGCCGGGTCATGGTCTACCGGCTCGACGTCGAGGGCGAGCGCCGCTCCTTTCGCGAGCGCGGCCAGCGCGAGCGGCGCTGGTTTCCGCCGGCCGAGGCGGCGCTGCTCGTGGCGGAGCCGCCTCTCGCCGCCATCATCCGGGCCGTCGCCGAGGGCACCGAACCGGCCTGAGCTCGAGCCGGGCCCGGAACTGCTTCGGCAGGATGCCGTTCGCCGGCCATGACCGCCGACACGCAGCAATCCGCCTTCCGCGCCGCGCTCGGGCTGTTCGATTCCGACAAGGACATCCTGGTCCTGACCCACAACGATGCCGACGGCCTCTCGGCCGGCGCGGTCTTCGCGCGCGCGCTCGACGCGCTCGGTCGTCGCCGAGAGGTGCGCATCCTCGGGCGCGGCGAGAACCCGTGGTCCGAGGCGATGCGGGCCGAGTTAGCGGGGCGTGACCTCGCCGGGCTGATCGTGGCCGATCTCGGCCTGCGCGACGGCGCGGTCCTGCCCGGGACTTCGACGATCGTCGTCGATCACCACGTGCCCACCGGCGCCGCGGGGGGCGCCACCGTGATCTCCGGCTGGGGCGAGGACCCGATCCCCACCACGAGCCTGCTGGCATGGCGCTGCGTCGGCGCGGCGGAGGACTTGCTCTGGCTGGCGGCGATCGGGCTGATCGGCGATCTCGGCGACAAGGCGCCCTTCCCGGAATTGGCCGCCGCGAAGAAGCTCCACACCGCCACGGCGCTGCGCGAGGCGACGTCCCTGGTCAACGCGCCACGGCGCACCGGCGGCGGCGACGCCAAGCCGGCCTTCGACCTGCTGATGAAGGCGGACGGCGCCAAGGACGCGATCTCCGGCCGCCACGCCGAGGTGGCCGTGCTCCGCGCCGCCCGCGAGGAGGTCAAGGCGGCGCTCGAGATCGCGAAGCGGGCGCCCCCGCGCGTCAGCGGCGCAGTCGCGCTGATCGGGCTCGACACGCCGTGCCAGGTGCACCCGCTCGTGGCGCAGGCTTGGCGCACGCGCCTCAAGGACAAGATCGTGATCGCCGCCAACCACGGCTATCGCCCGGGCTGGGTGCATTTCGCGACCCGCTCGGCGACGGGGCGCGATCTCATCGCCTTCCTGCGCGAGGTCGCGCCGCCCGGCGTCGACGAGAACTACGGCAATGGCCACGCGCAGGCCACGGGCGGCGCCCTGCGCACGGCCGACTGGCCCGTGTTCCTGCGCAACATCGGCTTCGGCGCGGACGGCCGCGCGCTGCCGGCGAAGGCCGCGGCGTGAGGAACGCACTCGACACGCCGCCGCACCGCCGGCTGGGCTTTCCCGTCAAGGTGATGACGCGGCCCGACCTCAAGAGCAACGACACCCGGCGCTGGCAGCAGAACCCGCACCTCAAGGTGTCGCTCGAGCACATCGACGGCATCCTCGACCACCTCGCGGCCAAGAACATCGACATGTACCGCATGTCTTCGGACCTCGCGCCCTACGCCACCCACCCCGACATGCCGCAGTTCCACGGCATGGTGGCCGAGAGCGACGCCGAGCTGCG
>CAXTQM010000268.1:0-4072 GCA_964246205.1 uncultured Beijerinckiaceae bacterium
GAGAAGCCCGGCACGGTGACGGTCGACACCAAAAACCGCTGGCTCTACCTGTCGATGGAGAACGGCCAGGCCATGCGCTACGACATCGGCGTCGGCCGCGAGGGCTTCGAATGGTCGGGCACCGCCCGCGTCGAGCGGAAGGCCGAGTGGCCGTCGTGGACGCCGCCGGCGGCCATGATCAAGCGTCGCCCCGACATCCCGCACTTCATGAAGGGTGGTATCGAGAATCCGCTCGGCGCTCGCGCGATGTACCTCTTCAACGGCAAGGGCGACACCGGCTTCCGCATCCATGGCACCAACGAGCCGGACACGATCGGCCAGGCCGTTTCCTCGGGCTGCATCCGCCTGATGAACGCCGACGTGATGGACCTCTACAACCGCGTCCACGTCGGCGCCAAGGTCGTGGTGCTCTGAGCCAGAGGTGGCTTGAAGGTCACGGGTCTCGACGGTTTGAGACGGCGCAGGCGTAAGCCCGCGCCGTTCTCGCATTTCCGCCGCTTTGCTTCATGATGTCGGCGAGAGCGGGGCTGCGGCCCCTGTCGCGAGGATCTTGATGGTTTACGCAAGAGCCGGCCTGGCCGGGATGCTGGCCGCGACGCTGGCGACGACGGCGCTTCCAGGCTTAGCTGCGGCGCAAGACATCGGCTACGGCCTGGGCGACGGCTATCGCCATTACGCCGACCCCGGCAACGGCGGCGGCTCGGCCTACACGCCGTTCTTCGATCCCTACCGCGGCAACCGCATCGTGCGCGGCGCCTACCCCGACGCCGACTACGACGGCTACGGCTACCATTACGGCAAGTCGACGCCGCCCTCGCTCTACGTCGACCCCTACAGCTACGACCAGGAGCCCTACGGCTCGCGCCAGGGCTACGGGCCGATCGTGCGCCCCGAACTGCGCGAGGGCGTCAACATGACGACGCGCGTGGAGGTGGAGAACCCGACGCGGCAGCCGGCCGGCACCATCGTGATCGACACGTCGAGCCGCCACCTCTACCTGGTCGAGTCAGGCGGACGCGCGATGCAATACGGTATCGGCGTCGGCCGCCAAGGCTTCGCCTGGCACGGCACCGCCGCGGTGAAACGCAAGGCGGAATGGCCAGGCTGGACGCCGCCGAGCGACATGATGAAACGCCGGCCCGACCTGCCGCTGCACATGGAAGGCGGCATCGAGAACCCGCTCGGCGCCCGCGCGCTCTACCTCTACCAGGGCAACCACGACACGATGTTCCGCATCCACGGCACCAACGAGCCCGACACGATCGGCCAGGCCGTGTCGTCGGGCTGCATCCGCATGATGAACGCCGACGTGATCGATCTCTACCAGCGCGTGCCGATCGGCACGCGGGTCGTCGTTCTCTGAAACTAGCCTCTGTGGCGCAGCTCGAGCCGCAGTCCGTCGCGCGGGCGCAGCGTGATGCGCTGCAGCGGCACCACGGTCTGGCCCTCGACGGGCAGCAGCTCGAAGCGCTTCATCAGCGTGGCGAGGATGATCACCGCCTCTTGGATGGCGAAGGTGCCGGCGATGCAGACGCGCGGGCCGACGCCGAAGGGCAGGTAGGCGAAACGATCGATCTTGTCGCGCTCTCCCGGCAGGAAGCGCGTCGGGTCGAAGTTGTCGGGGTTGCGCCAGATCAGCTTATGGCGGTGCAGCACATAGGGCGCGATCACGATGAGCGAGCCCTTGCGGATGCGGCGGCCGCAGAGGTCGTCCGGACCCAGCGCCTCGCGGCTGAGGCTCGCCACCGGCGGGTAGAGCCGCATGGCCTCCTCGATGACGGCGCGAGTCTCGGGCAGGCGCTCCAGCAGCGTATCGAGCGGGCCGTCGAGCCCGCGGTCGGCCTCGGCGCAGAGCCGCAGCCGCCACTCGCCGGAGAGCGACAGCAGGAAGAGCGACCAGGTCAGCGTGTTGGCAGTGGTCTCGTGCCCGGCGCCGATGAAGGTCACGACGTTGGCGCGCACCTCGTCGTCTGTGAGGCCGGTGCCGGTGACGGGATCGGACGCCTTCAGCAGCAGCGTCAGCAGATCCTCCGGCGCGGCGCCGCCAGCCTCGATCAGCGCCTTGCGCTTGTCGACGATGGCGGTGACCGCGCGCTCGAAGAAGGCGATCGGCGCCTTGGAGCGCATGTGGGAGACGCGCGGCACCCAGTCCGGGAAGTCGAGCAGGTCGGCGGGGTCGAGCGTGCCGACGGCGGCGAAGAAGCGGCTCATCGCTTGCAGGAACTCTTCCGGATCGTGCTCCAGCCCGGTCGAGAAGATGGTGTCGCCGAGGACATCCAGCGTCACGCGGTGCATGTCGCGCTGCACGTCGACGGTGCGCCCGTTACGCACGTGGCTCCAGCGCCGCGCCAGGGCGTCGGCGTTGCGCGCCATGGCGGCGGCGAAGGAATGGGTGATGCGCGGCGTGAAGATCGGCGCGATGGCGCGGCGCTGGGCGCGCCAAACTTCGCCCTCGGCCGTCAGCAGCCCGTCGTGGAGCCCGGGCGCCAGCACGCGCTTCTGCAGCGCGTCCTTGCGATAGTTGGCGGCGTTGTCGACCAGCACGCGGCGGATCGAGGGGGGGTGGCTGACCACGGCGCCGATGCCGAGCAGGCCGCGCCCGGTCAGGATCGGCCGTTCGAAATGCGCCCGCGTCCAGGTCTCGATCGGGTTGCGCCGCAGCACGCGCAGGAAGTTGAGCGGGCGCAGCTGTCCCTCGCGCGGCACCGGCGCCGGCGGCGTCAGCGGCACGGGCGTGCGCAGGGCGGTGAGGTCGAAGGCCTGTGTCATGCCAAGCTGTATAGTCGCGCGAGGCGCGCTTGGCGCGGGGCAAAGCAGCGCGGTGGCGGTCTCGTTACGTACGGCGCGGGCGTGCCGCCGACTTGTTT
The DNA here is from genome assembly GCA_964246205.1 of uncultured Beijerinckiaceae bacterium. Classification (GTDB taxonomy): domain Bacteria; phylum Pseudomonadota; class Alphaproteobacteria; order Rhizobiales; family Beijerinckiaceae; genus RH-AL1. The sequence continues at coordinate 2,868 of CAXTQM010000268.1, forward strand.
TGGCCACAGGGCGATTTCATTCGATGCGCCTGTTCGGGAGGATCACGATGCGACCCAATTCTCTCGCCGCGCGCGCGCTCGTCGCCGCCGCGTGCCTCGGCTTCGCCGCCGGTACCTGCGCCAAGACGGTCAGCGTCCCGGAGACCGCGCCCAAGGTGACGTTCGAGGTGCCGGACGACTGGACCGTCACCCAGACGCCGATCGGCCTCGATGTCGCCCCCTCGGACAAGTCGGCGCTCATCGTCGTCGGCCTCGTCAAGCGCGACCGGGCGATCCTGACCGAGTGGCAGAAGGACGCCACGCAGGCGATGAAGGACTTCGGCGTCGCCTTCGACCCCCAGGCCAAGAAGCCGGTCGGGGGCGCCAAGGCGGCGCCGCAAACGCTGTTCTCCGGGGCGCCGACGCTGGGCACGCCCGAGCAGGGGCCGCAGGCTGCAACGGCCTTCGAGGACAAGGACAAGGCCGGCATGTCGCTGGAGCAGCTAACCGGCCGACCGGCACCCAAGGGCGCCAAGATCCCGCTCAACGGCCTGATCATCTACGGCGCGTCCTATCTCGGTACGCCGGTCGACGCCGAGTTCATCGACTTCGACCTGTCGCCCAAGGAGCTGTTCCTGATGCAGCAGGAGAGCGGCAAAAGCGACAACCGCATCGCCCCCATCATCGATTCCGTACGACGCGTCGAGAAGTAGCCGCTAAGCGACGAGGTCGCGCATCGGCGGCACGTTCATCGTGCCGGGGAACACCAGCATGCCGAGCGCCGTCGCCGATAGACCGAGCTGGTCGGCGAGCACGCCCTTCAGCACCGCGCGCTGGTCGGTGGTCGGCGCCAGGTCGCGGCCCTCGTAGAGCTGCCCCGGCTTGAGGCCCGGCCATTTCGCGACGACCTTGCCGCCGGCGAGGCCGCCGCCGGCGAGGAAGGCCACGGTGCCGGTGCCATGATCGGTGCCGTTGGTGCCGTTGACGCGCGCCGTGCGGCCGAACTCCGTCACTGCCACCACCACAGTGTCCTTCCAGGCCGCGCCAAGTCCGCTCTCGAAGGCGGAAAAGGCGCCGTCGAGCCCGCCGAGCAGGTTCATCAGCCGCCCGGTCGCGCCGCCCTCGCCGGCGTGGGTGTCCCAGCCATCGAAGACCAGCGCCGCGACGCGCGGTCCGTCGTCGGCGGCCAGCAGCCGCGCGGCGCCGACTGCCGCCTCGCGCATGCC
>CAXTQM010000269.1:0-4072 GCA_964246205.1 uncultured Beijerinckiaceae bacterium
CCGTGCGCGACACGCTGCGCAAGGACGACGTCGAGGTCGAGCAGGTGCCGACCACCGAGCGGGTCGAGACGAGCCGCACTACGACCACGCCGATCGATCGCAAGATTTGAAGACGGCATTCCGGGGTGCCAACAGGCACCCCGTTCATCGAGGAGGTCTAGTTGAGCACATACGACACACGCGCAACCGGCGGCGGCATTCCCGCGGGCGGCACTACCGTCTTGGGTGACGGCCATCACATTCACAAGCGTATCGCCTGGGGCGCGCTGTTCGGCGGCGTCGTCATCGCGGTCGCAGTGCAGGTGCTTCTCAGCCTCCTCGGCGCCGGCATCGGCCTTGGCACGGTGAACACGAACGCCGGCAGCACGCCGTCAGGCGACAGCTTCGGCGTCGGCGCCGGGCTGTGGTGGGTGATCTCAAGCATCATCGCGCTATTCATCGGCGGGTATGTCTCGGCCTGGATGGCCGGCATCACCACGCGCTTCGACGGCATTCTCCACGGCTTGGTGACCTGGGGCATCTCGACGCTTCTGACGATCTACCTCCTGTCCTCCGCCGTGGGCAGCATCGTCGGCGGTGGCTTCTCGGCGCTCGGCAGCGTGACGTCCGTTGCCGGCAGCGGGATCAGCAGCGCCGCCAAGCCTCTGGCCCAGGCGACCGGCATCTCGCCCGACATGGTTCAGCAACAGGCTCAAGCCTATTTGCAGCCCGCCGGCACGGCGGACGCCGCATCGCTGACGCCTCAGCAGGCACAGACGGACATTGCGTCGAACCTCGTCACTTACGAGCGGGGTGGACCCGACGCACCCGCCGCGAAGGCGCGAATTATAGACGTCACGGCGGCGCAGACGAAGACGAGCCGGGAGGACGCGACCAAGAAGTTCGACGACGCCCAGGCCAAGATTCAGCAGACGATGGATGCGGCCAAGCAGAAGGCCAAGGACGCAGCCGACGCTACCGCGGCCGGTGCCTCAAAGGCCGCCTTCGGCGGGTTCGCCGTGCTGCTCCTCGGCCTCATCGCCGCCGTGATCGGCGGGGCGATCGCGGTGCAGCGCCGCGAGCTGCTCGTCACCGGTGCCGACACGCGAGTTCGTAGCGCGTGATCTGATCGCAAAGATGCGGGCGCGACAAAGCGCGCCCGCTTTCGTTTCAAATCTCGGAGACAACAGACATGTCCATAATCGCTTGGCTCATCCTGGGCCTTATCGCAGGGTTCATCGGCAGCAAGCTCGTCAACAGCACCGGCAACGGCATCATCATCGACATCGTGCTCGGCGTCGTCGGTGCGGTCGTCGGCGGATATCTCTTTACGCTCCTCGGCGCGGCTCCAGTCACCGGCTTCAATCTCTACAGCCTGTTCGTCGCCGTCGTCGGCGCGGTTGTCGTGCTGTTGATCTACCACGCCGTGATTGGGCGCCGGACGCTGTGATTGCGTTGCTCGCGGCGCTGCTGCTCGGAGCGACCGTGGCCCCGGCCGTTTCGGCCGATCCGATGCACATCACGGCGGCGGAGAAAGCCGCGTGCACGCAGGACGCCACGCGGCTCTGCTCAAGCGCCTACCCCGACGAGGAAAAACTGCTCGGCTGCCTGAAAGCCAACAGGGCAGCCCTGAGCGCCGCCTGCGGCGCGGCCTTCGACGCCGGCATCAGGCGACGAGGCCTCTAGCCCTCGAGTACACGTGGCAGAGTCCGGGTCGGATCTCTCGGCCACGCTCGTTGGCTACCGCCATCCATTTTACCCGCGCCCAGCGAAGCGGAGGTGGGGCTTGGCGTCCCAGCGTCTTGGGATGCTTTTTAGCCACGCGAAATTCCTGCCGACTTCGTCGAAACCCGCTCTTCTTTCCCCACGTCGCCGCCGCTTTCGGCTCGGCGGCAACGTCTCGTGGACGTCGCAGTGATTCGGCGCATCGAGCCATGGACCTGGTCCGGCGACGTTGCCGAGCGGCGGAAGAAACGGCGCTCCGTTCTTCCCACCGCTGAACCTGCAATCTTCAAAGTCTAGCCCGTGATTTTCAGGTCACACCTACAATAAGCTCGAAATTACAACCGGATAGAACACCTTACGTAGGGTCATTATAATCTTACATAGCGTCAATACTTGCTTACCTAGAATCGACTTTCAAGAGAGAGGAATTCTTATTGCCATTGTTGATGAATATTAACCATAAGGAAGCGCAGCAGTGGCCCATCGTCAGATCGCGTCAGCCAGCCGAACCGGCGTCGACGGTGTTCACTCCTCCACACGCGCAACGTCGATCTTCGCTGGTCCCGACGATAGCGTGCCGGTAGGCAAGATGCGTGGTGCCGGGCCTTCGTGGAGCCAGTCCTGGGGCGCGTCCGTGAGCGGCTGGAGCGCTCGGCGTCGTCTGGCGTCGATCCTGCGCCTGGCCTATCGCGTCGTCGGTCTCGGCAAGCAGCGCAGCGTCGGCAAGCTCGGCGGCGGTGCTGTCTCGGTGCTGCTGGGCGCGATGGGGTTGATCGACGAGGCGCGCTGCTCGCTGGCTCTCGGCGAGGGTCACGGCAGCGGGCTGCCGGCGGAGCCGATCTGCGCGACGTGCGGCAATCGCCTGGCGACCTTCGCATCCGTCGAGCGCAGAGCGGCTTGGGTCGCGCGGGGCTGGATGGTGCGGGTCGCAACGATCGGCGCCTTCGGCCTGACGATCTCCAGCACGTTCACGGTCGACGCGGTCACCTCGCTTGCCGCAGCCGGCACCTGCGTGCAGATCGACGCGATCGGCAACGGCACGGCCACCGGCACCGGCGCGACGGCGCCCGCGACCTGCGGCCCGTTATCCATCGCGATCGGGGCGGGCAGCGGCGCAACGGCTGCCAACTTCGGTGTGGCGGTCGGCGACGCCGCGGTCGCGACCGGCGTCAATTCCGTTGGCGTCGGACGACAGGTGACGGCGACCGGCACGTCGAGCTCGGCCTTCGGCCAGGCCGCGCGGGCTACCGTCGCGGACACGACGGCTATCGGCAACTCGGCTGATGCGACCGGAGCGGGAGCCTCCGCATTCGGCGTCCTAGCGACGGCTTCCGGCCCCGCCTCGCTGGCACTCGGGAGCAACGATGCGGTCGCCGAAGGCGGCGCCACGACGCCGGCCGTCAGCGCCGCCGCGAACGCAGCCGGCATCCGCGCGGTGGCGATCGGGACAGGTACGGTCGCCAACGGCAATTCAGCGATAGCGCTCGGCGACGGCGCCACCGGCACCAACGCCAACGCCATCGCGATCGGTACCGGATCGCAGGCCACCGCCGACGGAACGTTGGCGATCGGTTCCAACGCTACCGCGAGTACTCGGACCGCGGTTGGCGCGCTGGCGAGCGGGCTCAATGGCATCGCCTTGGGCGGCCAAGCCGCCGCCTTGGGTATGCAGGATATCTCTATCGGAATCTCGGCGGGCGCCAACTCAGGGACGGCGGTGACGTCCAACGCCCAGATCGCCATCGGCCAGAACGCGGGCACGGCGACGTTCGGCGCCGACAACATCGCGATCGGGACGAACGGCGGAAAGAACGTCGGTTCGGCCTTAACGGCGGTCGACCGCACGATCGCCATCGGCGACTCGTCTACGGCGACGGCGACAGACGCCATCGCGATCGGCGCTTTGGGGTCGACGGCAGGCGTCACCGCCGCGAGCGGCACATCGTCGACGGCGATCGGCAGCGGCTTCGCCACCGTGGCCGGTGCCGAGGCCAGTGGCGCGGGATCCTTGGCGCTCGGCGGCGCCTCGGGGGCGCTGAAAGGCGCGGTCGCAAGCGGGGCGACCTCCGTCGCTTTGAGCTCGGTCTCGATCGGCAACCTTACGCAGGCCAACAACGCCGGCTCGATCGCGCTGGGCGACACGGCGGTGGTTGCCGTCGTCGCGACGCGCGGCTTGGCGCTGGGGTCGGGTGCCACCGTCAACACGCCTTTGAGCGTCGCGCTCGGCGCGGGCTCGACCACGGCCATCGGCGTCGACGTGGCGGGGGCCAGGATCGCCGGCACCGCCTACACCTTCGCCGGGGCGACGCCGGCCATCAACGGCGTGGTCTCGGTCGGCACCACGGCCGCCGCGCGGCAGCTCCAGAAC
>CAXTQM010000270.1:0-4071 GCA_964246205.1 uncultured Beijerinckiaceae bacterium
CTCGTGGAAGGTGATGCTGCTGTCGATCCTGCCCGGCATCTTCCCGATCGTCGCATCGGGCGCATTGCTCTGGTTCATGGGCGAGGGGTTGCAGTTCGCCAGCGTGGTGGCGCTGACGGTCAGCTTTGGCCTCGGGCTCTCGGCCACGATCCACTTCCTCAACCGTTTGAGATTGGAGGAACGCCCCGGCGTCAACGCCGCCACGTCCGTGGAGCGCGCCACCATCCTGGTCGGTCCGGCGCTGATCCTGACGTCGGTGGTGCTGGCCTGCGGCCTCGCCGTGACCGCCTTCTCGAACCTGCCGATGCTGCGGCTGTTCGGCTGGCTCTCGGCCTTCGCGATGATCGCGGCACTGGTCGCCGACCTGCTGATCCTGCGGCCGACCGCCATGTACCTCTACAGCCTGTCGCCGCGCCGCCATCCGCAGCCCAAACCGGCCGAGTGAACGCGTCGCTCCGCGCGTAGCCACCGCTCCGGGCGCCCGCTATAGAAGCGCCCGGAGACCTGCTAAATGACACGCCCCGCCGACGAGACCACCCACTTCGGCTTCGAGGACGTCCGGCTCGACGACAAGCAGGGTCGGGTCGACGACGTGTTCCACAGGGTGGCCGCGCGCTACGACGTGATGAACGACCTGATGTCCGGCGGCCTCCACCGCGTCTGGAAGGACCGGCTCGTGGCGATGGTCAATCCGCCCAAGCGCCGGCCCTTCCGGCACCTGGACGTCGCCGGCGGCACCGGCGACGTGGCCTTCCGCGTGCTGCGCGCGGGCGGACCGCACACCTCGGTTACCGTGCTCGACATCAACGCCGACATGCTGGCGGTGGGCGAGGCGCGCGCGGAGAAGCGACGAATCGCCGAGCACCTCGACTTCGTCGAGGCCAATGCCGAAGATTTGCCGTTCGAGGACGGCCATTTCGATGCCTACACCGTGGCCTTCGGCATCCGCAACGTGCCGCGCATCGACGTCGCGTTGCGCGAGGCCTATCGCGTGCTGAAGCGCGGCGGCCAGTTCCTGTGCCTCGAGTTCAGCAAGGTCGACCTGCCGCTGCTCGACAAGGTCTACGACGCCTATTCCTTCCACCTGATCCCGCGCATCGGCCAGGCGGTGGCGGGCGACTTCGACTCCTACCGCTACCTCGTCGAGTCGATCCGCAAGTTCCCCGACGCCGAGACCTTCGCCGCGATGGTCGCCGCCGCCGGCTTCCGCAACACGCGCGTCACACGCCTGACCGGCGGCATCGTCGCCATCCACGCGGGCTGGAAGCTGTGACGATGCAAAGCGCCTATCTTCCCCCGCAGAGCGGGGGACGACCCAGGCCATGATCTTCTCCCTGAACTCCTACGCGCGGCTCGGCCGCGCCGGCTGGGTCATGGCCCGCGCCGGCGTTTTCGCCGACTTCGACCCGGCGTACGTGCCGGGCAAGGCCAGGTTGCCGCTCACGCTCGCAAAGATGATCGGCGGCAAGCGCCGGCCCGGTGTCGGCCTCCAAGCGCTGCCCGACGCGATCAGCAAGCTCGGGCCCTCCTACGTCAAGATGGGGCAGTTCCTGGCGACGCGGCCCGACGTCGTCGGCCCGGCGGTGGTGCTGCAGCTGGAGCGGCTGCAGGACCGCATGGAACCGTTCGGCCGCGCCGTCGCCGTGGCCCAGATCGAGCGCGCCTTCGGCGCCAAACTCGACACGCTGTTCCTCGAGTTCGGCGAGCCGGTTGCCGCCGCCTCGATCGCCCAGGTGCACAAGGCCCGGGTGCGCGACAAGCTCGGCGAGCGCTTCGTCGCCGTCAAGGTTCGCCGTCCCGGCATCGAGCGGCAGCTCAACCGCGACCTCTACGACATAAAGATCGCGGTGAAGTGGCTGGAGAAGAACTTTCCAGACACCAAGCGCCTGAAGCCCGTCGCCGTCATCGAGACGCTGTCGCGCGCGCTGCGCATGGAGACGGACTTCAGGCTCGAGGCCGCCGCTGCCAGCGAGTTCGCCGAGAACGTCGCCCGCGAGGTCGATTTCCGCATCCCGGCGATCGATTGGGACCGCACCGCCGCCGAGGTGCTGACGCTGGAATGGATCGACGGCACCAGGCTGACCGACACCGACGAGCTGCGCCGCCGCGGCTATGACCTGCCCAAGCTCGGTGCCGTTGTGATCCAGACGTTTCTGCGCCACGCCATGCGCGACGGCTTCTTCCACGCCGACATGCACCAGGGCAACCTGTTCATAGACCGCGATGCGCGCCTGGTCGCGGTGGATTTCGGCATCATGGGGCGGCTCGGCCGCCAGGAGCGGCGTTTCCTCGCCGAGATCCTCTACGGCTTCATCACGCGCGACTACATCCGCGTCGCCGAGGTGCATTTCGAGGCCGGCTACGTGCCGTCGCACTTCCGCGTCGCCGATTTCGCCCAGGCGATCCGCGCCATCGGCGAGCCGATCCATTCGCGCACCGCCGACGAAATCTCGATGGCACGGTTGCTGACGCTGCTGTTCGAGATCACCGCGCTGTTCGATATGAAGGCGCGCGTCGAGCTGGTGCTGCTGCAAAAGACCATGGTGGTGGTCGAGGGCGTCGCCCGCGGCCTCGACCCGCGCCTCGACATGTGGACCACGGCCGAGCCCGTCGTGCGCGCCTGGATCGAGGAGAACCTCGGCCCGGTCGGGCGCATCCAGGACGCCGGCCACGCCTTCGCGCAGATGACCCGCTTCGCCTTCAGCCTGCCCGAGACCATGACGCGAGCCGAGCGCACGCTCGAGAAGCTCGAGGACATGATCGACAACGGCGTCGGCTTCTCCGACGACGCGCTGAAGCAGTTCGGCGACATCGAGAAGAGCGCTCAGCGGCTCGGCCATTACGCCCTTTGGGCCCTAGCCGGCCTCGCCGCCTTCTATTTCCTGAGGTAGCGCCACCTCTCATCGCGAGAACGCGCCCTTGCACCGGCCGCCGCGACGGATAAGATGCCGTAACGCGGGCGTAGTTCAATGGTAGAACGGAAGCTTCCCAAGCTTCATACGAGGGTTCGATTCCCTTCGCCCGCTCCAGCCTTGTGTCCCGCGACAAGTGAAGCCGTACAGGTAGCCTCATCACCTCGGGGACGCGATTCCCGAACAGGCGAGCGCGATCGTCCGGCACGCGCCCAGCATGGATGAGCCCACGGCCTCCGCCCGTTCCAGGTTTGGCTGGGCTATCCATGATGCACAGCCTAGCCAGCCGTGGCGCTTCCGGTCCAAACCTCGTGCGACTCCGACACGATGAAGTCGCAGCGGTGCAGGTCCAGGAACGTCGCCTCATCGGGGCGAACGCACGTCATGTACTCCGGATCGGAGAAGCAGCGCCCGAGTGCCCGCACGTCGGCGAACCATAACTCTGTCATGCCATCGTATTTCACCGGTGGCATGCCCGGCAGCTCGACCTCGATCGCGTGCTGCTGGACGTAGCGGAGCACCGTCTCCTTCACGACCGGCATGGACATGAAAAGAGCGGCGTGAACGCCCCTGTGGTGTTCGACGAATTGGTCATGGGTCAGCGCCGGGTTGCGAGTGAGCAGGATCGTGAACTTGACCATGGAGCATCATCCCGGGACTGGCGCGCGCGGAATGTCGGGAAGCCGCGCCACGGCCAGCACCGACAGGGATCGCACGCCTTGCGCGCCATGGATCAGCACGCCCTCGATGTCCGCCGTGGCCGAGGGCCCGGTCTGGAACACGGCGTAGCTTGACCGTCGCCATTCCGCCCGGCGATAGGCGTGATGGATGTTGGGCACGATGTCGGCCGGATCGAGCAGCACGAGCAGGTGCTGGGGCAGATAGCCGAGCGTGTTGACGCCGAGTTCGGCGTCGGTGAGACAGACCGAGCCGGTCTCGGCGACGGCGAAGGCGGCGCGCACGATGCCGAGATCGACATCGGCGAGGTCGGTCGGGCGCGTTTCGGGGCCGAGCGTTTTGGTGCCGGCGATCTCCGCCGCGTTCGAGCATACGATCTTGGCGCCGGCGACCTTGGCGCGGGCGGGAGCGAGCGGATCGACCGCGTCGGGCGTCATCCACACGCCGCCCATCTGCTCCAGCATCTTGGCGAAAGCTCCGA
>CAXTQM010000271.1:0-2066 GCA_964246205.1 uncultured Beijerinckiaceae bacterium
GCAACGCCGCCTCGGCCGCCCCGTCACGCTAAATCTCGCCGGCACCGGGCCTGACCAGGCGCAGCTGGACACGCGCGCCCGCTCGCGCGGCGTCGCCGAGTCGATGCGTTTCCTCGGCCTCGTCCCGGCCAGACGCGCCTTTGCCCTGGGTCGCGCGCTGGTGGTGCCGAGCCGCGCCGAGTCGCTTCCCTACATCGTCCTCGAGGCGGCCGGCGCCCACGTGCCGATGGTGGCGACCGACGTCGGCGGCATCGGCGAGGTGTTCGGCCCCTACCGCGACCGGCTGATCGCCTGCGACGATTCCATCGCCCTCGCCAACGCGATGGAAGCGATGGTCGAGAGCGAACCCCGTCAGACCGAGGCCCAGGCGGCCGAACTCGCCGTCTATGTCGCCGCGCGGTTTTCCATCGACCTGATGGCGACCTCCGTCATCGCCGGCTACCACGACGCCTTCGCGCGTCGTGCGCCGGAGCCTCGAACCACAGAGCATTCCGTTCCCGTTCCTTCCTGACGTCGTCGGTGAGCAAGCCCATGGCCGCATTTTCAGCCCAGGATCTGCGTACGATCGAGATCGCTCCGGCCGCGCCGACCGACCGCGTCAATCCCCATGCCCAGGAGCTGAACAGGCTCGCGGCATCCATGACGATGCACCGGGGCCGCCGGCTCATCTCCGCGACCATCCTCGAGGGGCTCGTTCGCCTCGGCGAGCTGGCGGTCGGCGCCGTCACCGGTTTCGCGACGCTGGCTTTATCCGCCATGCGGACCGAGGGCGTCGTCGTCGGACCGCTTCTCGCTGTGCCGCTGATGGCATTGCTCGTCGTCATCGTCATGCAGTCGCTCGGCTGCTACCGTGTCGCCGGACTGCGTGCGCCGACCCGCTTCGGCCTGCGCATCGCGGCCTCGTGGTTCGGCGTCTTCGCGCTGGCCTTCGGCGCGTGCCTGCTCGCCGGCATCGATCCCGTCTACACAAAGACCTGGATCGGCCACTGGGCCTTCTTCGGCTTCGTCGCCATCTCGGCCGAGCGCTTCGCGCTTTGTGCGCTGACCAACTATCTCACGCGCACCGGCAAGCTCTCGCGCCGCACCGTGCTCGTCGGCGGCGGGCCGGCCGCCAAGCAGCTGCTGCAGGATTTCACCAAGCAGGGCAGCGAGGACCTGCACATCTTCGGCATTTTCGACGACCGCACCGACGAGCGCTCGCCCAACATGGTCGAGGGCTTCCCCAAGCTCGGCAACGTCGACGACCTCGTCGAATTCGCCCGCGCCAACCCGCTCGATCTCGTTATCTTCACGCTGCCGATCTCGGCCGAGCAGCGCCTACTGACCATGCTGCGCAAGCTGTGGGTGCTGCCCGTCGACATCCGGCTTGCCGCGCACATGAACAAGCTGCGTTTCCGCCCGCGCGCCTACAGCTACATCGGCAAGGTGCCGGTCATCGACCTGTTCGACAAGCCGCTCGCAGAATGGGACATCGTGCTGAAGACGGTGTTCGACCGCCTGGTCGGCACACTCGCCCTCGTCGCCCTGGCTCCCGTGATGCTGATGGTGGCGCTGGCGGTGAAGCTCGACTCCAAGGGCCCGGCGCTGTTCCGGCAGAAGCGCTACGGCTTCAACAACGAGCTGATCGAGGTCTTCAAGTTCCGCTCGATGTACACCGAGCAGCTCGACATCCGGGCCGACAAGCTCGTCACCAAGAACGACCCGCGCGTGACCCGCGTCGGCCGCTTCATCCGCAAGACCTCGCTCGACGAGCTGCCGCAGCTCTTCAACGTCGTCTTCAAGGGCAACCTCTCGCTGGTCGGCCCGCGCCCGCATGCCGTCAACGCCAAGGCCGCCGCCGCGCTCTACGACGAGGTCGTCGACGGCTATTTCGCCCGCCACCGCGTGCGCCCCGGCATCACCGGCTGGGCGCAGATCAACGGCTGGCGCGGCGAGACCGATACCTCCGAGAAGATCCAGAAGCGCGTCGAGTGCGACCTCTTCTACATCGAGAACTGGTCGATCTTCCTCGACATGTACGTGCTCGCCGCCACGCCGATCTCGCTGGTCAAGACCAAGAACGCGTA
>CAXTQM010000271.1:2166-4067 GCA_964246205.1 uncultured Beijerinckiaceae bacterium
CTGATCTCGACCACCGGCTGGGACGGCCAGCCCTACGGCAATTGCCTGTTCCGCACCGCCGCCCCGCTCGGCGGCGACTGGCGCGCGTGGGACGGCCACGCCTTTACCATCCGCTACGACGATCCCTACAGGCCGGGCTTCGCGCCGCCCGCCACCTGCAAGACCATCGCGCCCTTCATCTTTCCCGTCGGCTCGATCGTGCTGCACCGGACGAGCCACACCTTCGTCGCGCTGTTCCAGGCCAAATCCGGCGGGATCTTCCCGTTGTCAGGCTTCTACTCCGCGACGAGTCGCGACCTTCTGCATTGGAGCGACCCGCGCCTCGTCCTGGCCGCGCCCACGCTCTTCGACGACCTCTGCCGCACCGGCCCCTCGATCGTCGCCTACCCCGCGCTGCTCGACCCGGCCTCGCCCTCGCGCAACTACGACACGATCGGCGACGCGCCCGAGCTGTTCTTCACCCGCATCGCCGTCGACAAATGCGAGACCGGGCATCGGCTGCTGCTGCGCCAGCGGTTGATGCTCAAACCCGGCGCGCCGTCGTGACCTTGGCCGCCCTGCCCTTGCGAAAGCGCACCGGCTTCGACTACCAGCGCGTCGTCGAGGCGGTGTTCGCCGCCTTCATCTTCTTCGGCATGCTCTCGCTGATCGAGCCCTCGCCCTACGACTTCCTGGCGCTGCTCGCGATCCCGCTGTGGTTCGTCGGCGGATTTCGCGTGCACAAGGCGCTGATCCCGATCCTGACGCTTTGGGCGGTCTTCGAGGCCGCCGGCTTCCTTTCGCTGATGCCTTACTGGGACGAGCACGACGCCCGGCTCTACCAGCTGCAGTCGCTCTACCTCTTCGTCACCACGGTCTTCTTCACGATCTTCTTCTCCGAGCGCAGCGAGCGGCGAGGGCAGCTCTGCCTCGACGCCTTCACCGCGGGGGCGCTGATCTCGGCCGTCGCCGGGCTGATCGGCTACCTGAACATCGCCGGCCTCGCGAGCATCTTCACCATGGAGGAAGGCCGCGTCTCGGCGACCTTCAAGGACCCCAACGTCTTCGGCTCCTACATGGTGCTCGCCGCCTGCTACCTGCTGCAGCGCGCACTGACGGGCCGCCGCACGGCGCTGTCGCTCGTCGGCCTCTTCGTCATCCTGATCGGCGTCTTCGTGTCGTTCTCGCGCGGCTCCTGGGGCGCCTGCCTCGGCGCCTGCCTGCTGACGACGGCCTCGGCCTTCCTCACCGCCGAGACGATCGCGCTGCGCCGCCGCGTCGTGCGTATGACGGCGATCGCCGGCGTGTGCGGGGTGCTCGCGCTCGGCGGCCTGCTCTCCGTACCGTCGGTGCGCGATGTCTTCGTCCAGCGCGCGGCCGTGGCGCAGGACTACGACGAGGGCGTCACCGGCCGCTTCGGCAACCAGATCCGTTCGCTGCCGATGCTGGTCGAGCGACCGCTCGGCTTCGGGCCGCTGCGCTTCCGGCTGACCTTCGGGCTGGAGCCGCATAATTCCTATGTCGGCGGCTTCGCCAACGACGGCTGGCTCGGCGGCTTCACCTGGATCGCCATCGTGCTGGTCTCGCTCTTCGTCGGGTTTCGGCAGATGTTCGTGCGCTCGCCCTACCTCCGGCTGGCCCAGGTCTACGTGCCGACGATGACCGTGCTGGTGGTGCAGGGCCTGCAGATCGACGTCGACCATTGGCGCCAGCTTTTCCTGTGCTTCGGCGCGGTCTGGGGTATGGAGGCTGCGCGCCTGCGCCGGGCCGCTCCCGCCCCCGCGGTCGAGGGTCTCGCGCCGGCCTGAGGGCCGAGCATGCGGGCATGGATCATCGTGGTCTCGGCGCTGGCCGGCCTCTACGGCGCCGCCGGCGTGGCGCTGGCCGCGGCTGGCGCCCATCACAGCGGCAATCCCAACGTC
>CAXTQM010000272.1:0-2089 GCA_964246205.1 uncultured Beijerinckiaceae bacterium
TCCGCTGGTTCCGCTTCGTCCGCCACGAAGACCGCGCCGGCTTCGAAGCGCAAGGCTGGGTCGTCGCCGGCGACCTCGGTCCGGTCCACGGCTTCTACGCCGTCCTGATGGAGCTTAGGGGTGGCTGCATCAACGATTAAGGGAGTAGGGGGAACATCACGCCAAGCGCTGCTATCGTCGGCGCGCCTCCCGGCACCCGCGCGCATGCTCGAGCAATTGCTGGCGGAGCAGGCAAGGCGGGCAGCCGATGCGGATAGACGACAGCTCGCCGACGATGCCGAGATCATTCGTAAGCGATGCGGGGCGCTCGCCGGCTTCGTCCGCGAAGCCTGGCACGTCCTCGAGCCGGGCAACCCCTACGTCCACGGCTGGCACATCGAGGCGATCTGCAGCCACCTGGAAGCCGTCACCGATGGCCGGATCACGCGGCTGCTGATCAATGTGCCGCCCGGCACGATGAAGTCGCTGATCGTGTCGGTGTTCTGGCCGGCGTGGGAGTGGGGACCGCAAGGCCGGCCCTCGCTCCGCTATCTCACGACGTCGTATTCCGAGACCTACGCCAAGCGCGACTCCCGCCGCATGCGCGATCTCGTCTCGAGCGAGTGGTACCGCAGCTTGTGGCCGGAGATCGAGCTGCACCGCGCGGCCGAGCTGAGCTTCGAGAACACTGCGCGCGGCGGCCGCGAAGGGATGCCTTTTGCGAGCCTCACAGGCGGCCGCGGCGACCGCGTGATCATCGACGACCCGCATTCGACCGAGACCGCCGAGAGCGAGGCCGAGCGGGCCCGCACGACGCGTATTTTCCGCGAGTCCGTGCCGACCCGCCTCATCGAGCCGACGCGATCGGCCATCGTGGTCATCATGCAGCGCTTGAACGAGCGCGACGTCTCCGGGCAGATCGGTGCCCTCGCACTCGGCTACGAGCACCTGATGCTGCCGATGGAGTTCGAGCCGGAGCGCCGCTGCCGAACGTCGATCGGCTTCGAGGATCCACGAAGCTACGATGGCGAGCTGCTGTTCCCGGAGCGCTTTCCTCGCGAGGTGATCGAGCGCGACAAGAAGGTGATGACGGCTTACGCGGTGGCCGGGCAGTTTCAGCAGCGCCCTGCCCCGCGCGAAGGCGGCCTGTTCAAGCGAGCGAACTTCCCCATCGTCGAGGCTGCGCCGTCGGCGCGCAAGATCGCCCGCGCCTGGGATTTTGCCGGTACGATCAAGCGCTCCGGCGGCAATCCCGATTGGTCGGTCGGCATCCGCATGCTGGTCGACGAGGCCGGCATCTTCTACATCGATGATATTAGGCGTTTCCGCGAGACGCCGGGCGTCGTCCGCAACAACGTCATGGCCACCGCGAGCCAGGACGGCTCCGGCTGCACCATCCGCATCCCGCAGGATCCCGGACAGGCCGGCAAGGCGCAGGCGGAGGACTACGTCCGCGCTCTCGCCGGCTACATGGTGACGGCGCTGCCGGTCACCGGCGACAAGGAGACCCGCGCCAAGCCGCTCGCCGCGCAATCCGAGATCGGCAACGTCAAGCTGGTGCGGGGAGCGTGGAACGAGGCCTTCCTCGACGAGATCGAGACGTTCCCGGCCGGCGCCCACGACGACCAGGTCGATGCCGCGGCCGACGCCCTGCGCGAGCTTGCCGGTAATCAGGGCAACACCGGTATGATCGATTATTACGCCAAGATGGCGATCCAAGCGCAGCTGACGATCGCGACCGATAGCTTCGGCCGGCCCGTGATCGCCGGCGAACTCGTCGCCATGATCATGCCGTCAGGTGGGTCGGCTTACGGAATTTCGGGACGGCGTTATGACGGGGGGCCTGGCAGCCGCATCGATGTCGAGCCGGAGGATGTGCCGTCGTTCCGAGCGGCCGGGTTTTTGGAGGTGCTCAAGCCAGGAAGCTGAGCAATGTTCAAAGCACCGGCAAACATGTTGCGCAGAGGTCCTAAGTTCGGATTTGGCATGTCGATCATCGCCGGCGAGATGACGGGGCGCTGCGTCCACGCCCTCGAGCTCAACCCGGCCTACGTCGACGTGGCGGTGATCCGGTTGCAAGCGTTTACGGGCAAGACGGCGGTGCTGGAGG
>CAXTQM010000272.1:2099-4062 GCA_964246205.1 uncultured Beijerinckiaceae bacterium
GCCGGTGAACCGAAGGCAGAGCTTCACGGGAAAGGACGGCGATGCTCAAGACGACGGGCGAGAGCTTCGAAGCGACGATGGCGGGGGCGAGATCCGCTGGTTCCGCTTCGTCCGGCGAAGATCGCGCAGCCTTCGAAGCGCAGGGCTGGGTCTTCGCCGCGGACCTCGGCCCGGTCCATGGCTGCTTCACCGTCCTGATGAGGAGCACAACCGCGCTCGATGACCCTCCTCAATCCCAAGTTCCAGAAGGTCGTCGCACTCATGCGCTCGACCGAGCACGCCGGCAAGCAGCAGGCGGCGAGGAGCTGCATGGAGGAAACGACTACTCGAGGTAATCTTTTAGCACCGCTTCTCGTGCTCTGGTCCACCGGGTCATACAATCCAGTATGGCCCCATCTCCGGTCTTATCAATCACATCCAGCTCCTCAGCTCTGAATTTGCAACGAGCATCCCTTTCGCCAATCCACGCCCGCTCCGCGGCTTTTAGAGGCAGCAGGTCCCTTTTGGATACTTTCAAAAAGGACACGACATCGCCGTAGGTCTTGTTGAGAGACCTGTCTGCTTTATCGAAATTGGCTTGGGCGCATTCCGCGACGGCGATCGCGGAATAATTTTGTTCCAGCCCCGGACATGGCTCTTCAGCGAACGCAGCGGAGCTGAGCGAAATGGTTGCGAGGACCCAGATAAAATGCATCGGGATCTATCCGGTCCGGAGCCTGGCTTTGATGAAATCAGGGACACGCGCGCACGGTTGTTTGGTCCTATGATTTTCGCCGCTGCTCACGATAAAGCGGCACCATCTAGCTTTAGCAAGCTGACGTTGCGTCACTGCGAGATCCACAAGCACGCGGCCTACCGGCTCGAAGCCTCGAGTTGGACGGTAGATCAGCTTCCGGCGTCTTTTGGCGATTACGAACGTCCATCTCCGCCCAGCCCTGGCTGCGGGCACCCTGGAGCGAGGCGGCGGCGCTGCAGCGGCCTCTGCCTGATCCAGCCATGCGGATCGTTGCCACAGGTGAGCGGGAGGATCACCACGCTTCGGAAGCGTCCGCTCAGCCGGAGCCTCGGCAGCTCGACCTTTTGCGACCCACCGACCTTGGTCCGCTGACGCCGCATTCTCGATAGCAAGGCCCCTGGCTCTAGCGCTTGTTGGATCCTCAAGACCCGTTGATTTGTCCTAGCGCGAAGCGGCACAGCTTGCCTTGCGTGTCGCCGAACCGCCCCGTGGCGTGAGCCTCGGCGATGTCCTCAAGAACGAGGCGTGCGATCTCCAGGCCACCTTCGGCACGGCGAAGTGCCATATGCAAATCGGCGACTTGGCGCTCAGCTTCCGTCGCTGGAGGCTCGTTTGGTAGTGCTAGACCTGTCGACGGTGCGAAATGAGCAAGCAGCTGCTCACTTTTAGCCTCGTTGGCACGAGGACCCGAAATGCCTGCAACCGCGTCTGATAGGCGCCGGAAGCCCATGCTCCAGCCGGGAAACGAACGCCTCGCGATGGTTTTTCGCGACAGGCAGGTCACCTCGGTATGGCGCGTGTCGCGCATTATTTTCTCGTAAAGCGAAGCGACAATGGCCTCGTCGCCTTCCAGCGCTTGTAGGAACGTGCCTTTGCCATAGAGCAGTAGGCCGGTGACATCGTGGAGAGGATTGTGCCCATAGCACTGCTGTAAGATCGTAAGTAGCTCTGCCGCCGTCATGGGCCTCGTGGCCGAGCTTACGTAGCTGAGCTGGATCATGGGGCTCCCCCTGAATGCAGAGCATGGCGATGTTTGGTGACCGATCCTAGTGCTTCGTTCAGGTGCTTCCGTCCTGCCCGGAACCTCGGGTTGTTACAGCCCGCGGAGCTCCTGGCCTAGGCATTTGGCTATTGGCTCGCAAGTCGAGCTAACCACCCGGGTTCGCGCGATCACGACATGATGCGGTAGACGCGTCCGCGACCCTCGATCGCCTCGGACCCGATCTG
>CAXTQM010000273.1:0-4050 GCA_964246205.1 uncultured Beijerinckiaceae bacterium
GGCAGGCCAGGCCGCGCGGCCTGCGCGTGGTCGAGGGCAGGATCCACGTCGCGCTGCCTCCGGGGGTGACCCTAGCCGACCTGCGTGGGCAGCTGCGCTCCGCGCTGCGGCACCTGCGGCTGCACGAGGTGACGAGCGGGATGGCCTGGATGGAGGCACGCAGCGAGGCGTGCCTGAACTACATGGTGGAGCCCAGGTACACGCCCAATCCCGAGACCCGCGACTTCCGCGGCGCGAGTAGGGCGGACGACCTCTACGTTCTCGATCCCGCCGAGAGACCATGGCTCCTGTACTGGGCCGTGGTCTCGGCGAGGCTTGCCGCGATCGAGGGGGCATCGTGACCCGCTTCCCCGTCCCCTCCGACCTCCACCCTGAGCATCATCCCGCCCGGGTCGGGCGTAGACGTAGTGGTATTTGGCAGTCCAGGCGGCGATCCCCGCATGCCGACGCACGTCGGCAGCCGGTCCACGCCGCCACGGTCGAGCGCAGGTCGAGGGCGAGCTCGGTCCGCTCGCGCTCGCCGACGTCGGACAGGTCGAGGAAGCTCTCGTCGATGGAGTAGATCTCGATCCGCGGGCTGAAGCCGCGGTAGATCGCGTTGGCCCGGGCCGACATGTCTCCGTAGAGCGCGTAGTTCGAGGAGAACACGCGAACGCCTACCCGGGAGCATGTCGCGCGTATCTTGAACCAGGGGTCGCCCATGGCGATGCCGAGCGCCTTAGCTTCGGCTGTGCGGGCGATGGCGCAGATCGGGTAATCGGGCCGTCGCCAGTCCTGCCGCATCGCGGATCGTGGCAAGCTGCTCGGTGGTGCAATCCGGTCTGCGGGAGAAGCTCGCGACCGACCGTTTGGGAGCAAGGTCATGCGCTATTACGCCGGTCTGGATGTCTCGTTGGCCGAGACGTCGGTGTGCGTCGTCGACGAGGACGGCAAGATCATCAAGGAAGCCAAGGTTGCCAGCGAGCCGGAAGCGCTCGCGACCTGGCTTGGCGCTTTCGGCTTGCCGTTCACCCGCGTCGGCTTGGAGACAGGCGCGCTGGCTGGTTGGCTGGCCGAGGAGATGACCGAGCTAGGCGTGCCTGGCGTCGTCTGCATGGATGCCCGCCACGCCCGCGCGGCGATGGTGGCCATGACGCACAAGACGGACCGCAACGATGCGCGCGGCCTCGCCCAGATGCTGCGCACCGGCTGGTTCCGACAGGTCCACGTCAAGGCGCGTCGGACAATGGAGCTGCGTACTCTTCTGACCAGCCGCAAGACGCTGGTGCTGAAGATCGGCGACATCGAGAACCAGATCAGGGGATCGCTCTGCCTGTTCGGCATCAAGCTCGGCACCTCCAAGCGTCGAACGTTCGGCGTGAGGGTGCGTGAGCTGACGGCTGGCCTGCCGCGCGTGGCGGCGATCCTCGACGCTCTCCTCCAGGCGCACGCCGGCATGCTGCTCTCACTCGACAAGCTGAACCGCATGGTGCTGGTCATCGCCCGCGAGCATGCGGTCTGCCGTAGGCTGATGACGGTGCCGGGCGTCGGCGCGGTGGTCGGCCTGACCTACATCGCCGCGATCGAGGATCCAGACCGGTTCGCCAAGTCTCGGTCGGTCGGCGCGATCCTCGGCATGGTGCCGCGCAAGCACCAGTCGGGACAGCTCGATCGCATCGGACGCATTACCAAGACGGGCGACCGTGAGGCGAGGGCGGCCCTGTTCGAGGCGGCGCACGTGATGCTGCACCGGGTCAAGAAGTGGTCGGGGCTGAAGGCCTGGGCGACCAAGGTAGCGCAACGCCAGGGTAACAAGCGCGCGACGGTTGCGCTGGCGCGCAAGATGGCGGTGGTCATGCACCGGATGTGGGTAGACGGCACCAGCTTCCGTTGGACCAAGGTAGAGGTAGCCGCAGCCGCCTGAGCTTACCGCTGCTTCAAGGAATTGAGACCGGGGAGACCTGGGCTCGATGGGTCGTCCTCACGGGGACGGGGCGAGAGGTGAAGCCGGAATGACGGGTGTGCTGGCGCATGCCAAGCCCGCTGTCGCATATAGGCTCGTCTCTCATCGGAACGCGATCATGTGGCGGCCTCGAGCCGACCACGGACAGAAGCCAAGAGCCCCGTGAGTACGTGACGCCTTGTTGCTGCCGGCTGTGTGAGTTCATAGGAGCATTGCTACACCCGAAGCAGAACTGCTTTCGGACAGATACGCTTGCGACGGTATCGATGTACCACATATCCCCTCACCGTCGGCTTACGGCCTACATGGTCGTGTGTATAATGCAGATGTTATCCGTGGGACCCGTCGTGAGCGATGTCGATCCTCCAATTAGGAGCTCGCGAAGCATACAGACAGCTACAGAGACTAGTTTTTACCACGTCCCAAGCAGCTACATGCCAGGAGTAGGCGAGCGTAAAGGCCTTTCGACTGCTCTTGATGTGCCAATAAGCTCAAAGTACTCAGCATTCTTCCTCGGTGTTTTGCTACCAGACTTTCAGCCAGCAGCACTGAGTCAATTCGAATATACCCGGACGGGATGGCACCGCCAGTTGCGTCTGCTTTTTGAGCACCCGATGCATTTCTTGGATGATACAGAATACGTCCGCGCGATCCTGAATAACGGGAAAGTTTCAGAGGATAAATTCTATCTTGATCACGGCTGTCGCGTCTATCACGGCCCGCTGACTGTTACTACAGAACTTCATGTCTGTTACCTGGCAGATCGTCTGCTAGTATTCGATCGTAAGAGCGAAAGCAGTGAATACAACAACATCATTGTCCCGTACCCGAGTTGTCATGTTTCGGAGAATCTAGAAGATGGAAGTCATATCACCTACAATTACAGCAGGGCCTTTAAGGACGCCCGCACGCCATAGGCGCACCGCGCTGTAGCTATGAACTTGTCCTGATAGCGACTGCCAGATCGAAGGTCCCTTGACACCAGAGGCCCGATTACAGAACCCGTCGTTGTTGCTCAACACGATGACCGGCACGGTCCGGAGCCTCGGGTCGAAGACCCTCTCGCACGAGCAATAGAAGCTGTTGCCGTCGATGAGCGCCAGCGACGTCGGGCGTCCGCGGTCGGCGCTCATCACCGCTCTGCGCGGCGGCGCGGGTTGACGCTGCCGGAGACGACGCCCCAAACCTCCAGCAGCGCCTCGGGATCGAGCGCGAACGCCGGGTAGCGCGGGTTGGCGAAGGCAAGCGTGGCGGCACCGCGGCGCCCGCGCCAGACCTTGAAGGAGCACTCGCCGTCGACGTCGACCACCACGACGTCGCCGTCCTGCGGCGTCAGCGAGCGGTCGACGATGGCGAGGTCGCCGTCGAACAGTCCCTTGCCGAGCATGCTGTCGCCGGCGACGCGCACCAGGAAGGTCGCGGCCCGGTTGGTGACCAGCAGGCGCTGGAGGTCGATCTCCTCCTCGATGAAGTCGTCGGCCGGGCTCGGGAAGCCGGCGCGCACTGCGCGGGCGAGCAGCGGCAGGGGCATGGGCGAGCTGAAGCTGATGGCGGCGATGTGCACGCGCCTCTCCGATCTGTCCGGGTGCTGAAGGTTTGGAGGCGAAGGCGCGGTCGCGATCAGGCCGCGAGGGACTCGATCATCTCGGCGGGCACGTTGCCGATGGCGCGCAGCAGGCGCGGCTCGGCGTAGATGTCCCGCTCCGGGTCGGAGCTCTCCTCGAGCACGACGAGGCCGGCGTACTGCCCGGCCATGCGCTCGGCCGCGGCGATGGCGCGGGTCGCGTCCTTCGCCTTCTGCGGGGTGGCCGGCACCAGCTTGCCGCCGCGCTTGGCGACGACGAAGGGCAGGATGATGTAGTTCGTCACCATGGTCGGCTTCCCGTCAGCGCTCGATGTTTGCAGAACATAAGCGGAACATGGCGGGGGCTGCAAGCTTCGATGATGGTTCGGACAAGGTGATCGCGATCCTGCAGGACGACGTGTGGGGGCTGGACGAGGACGATGTCGGACCGGCCATCAGGGCGGAGCTGGAGGGCGTCCGTAGATCATCCACATCGACATGGACGCCTTCTTCGCCTCGGTGGAGCAGCGCGACGATCCCGCCC
>CAXTQM010000274.1:0-4049 GCA_964246205.1 uncultured Beijerinckiaceae bacterium
CCGTGGCGCCGAGTGGCAGGTCGACCACCGGAACGGGCGCCTTCGCCGTCTCGAGCGGGCCGGCGGCCTTGCGGGCGCGACACTCGTCGCAGAGCGCCGGGCCTGCCGCCGGATCGCAGCCGTAGCGGCAGCCTTCGACCACCTTCATCCGCGGCAGCAGCGCCGACAACGCGCGCACGGCGGTCGACTTGCCGGAGCCACGGTCGCCGAGGATCAGCACGCCGCCGACGGCGGGGTCCACTGCGGCGATCAGGATGCCGAGCTTCATCTCGGCCTGGCCGGCGATGGCGGAGAAGGGGAACGGCAAAGGAGGCTGGTCCTGCGGAGCGACCCTGATCTTGCGACAAGCGGCGGGAGGCGACAAGCTCGGCACGCGTACCGCAGAAGCATGGGGTTGACGGCGAGCGCGGGGGCGCCGCCTTGCCAATCCTGACGAAACGCGCCACTAGCGACGCCCGGATGCGGCGCGTTGCGGCGAGCGCGGTGGGGCGATGGACCGGAACCTGAACGACGTCGATCGCCAGGCCTGGGAGGAGGAGCTCGAGCACCTTCGCCAGGAGCACCGCGATCTCGACGCCGCCATCGAGGCCCTGACCCAACTCGGTTCGGCCGACCGCCTGCAGGTGCAGCGCCTTAAGAAGCGAAAGCTCTCGCTGCGCGACCGCATGACCTTCCTCGACGACCAGCTGACCCCCGACATCATCGCCTGATGGCGACCCGCTGCCCAGCCTTGCGGCGCTGCGGAGCTTCGCCTATGCCCGCGCTTTGGTCCAGAGCTTCGCCGTGCCGCCCCCCATGCCCGTGCCCGCGCCCGCGCAGACCGCCCCGACCGTCGCCGTGATCATGGGCAGCCAGTCCGACTGGAGCGTGATGAAGCACGCGGCCGACACGCTCGAGGCGCTCGGGATCGCCCACGAGGCGCTGATCGTCTCGGCCCACCGCACCCCGCAGCGGCTCTATGATTTCGCCCGGGGCGCCAAGGCGGCCGGGACCCGCATCGTGATCGCCGGGGCCGGCGGCGCAGCGCACCTGCCGGGCATGGTGGCCTCGATGACGCCGCTGCCGGTGTTCGGCGTGCCGATCCCCGGCCACCATCTCGGCGGGCGCGACTCGCTCTATTCCATCGTGCAGATGCCTGGCGGCATTCCGGTCGGCACCCTGGCCATCGGCAAGCCGGGCGCGATCAACGCCGCCCTGCTCGCTGCCGCGGTGCTGGCGCTGCACGACGAGGCGCTGGCGCAGCGGCTCGCCGCCTGGCGCGACGCCAAGACCGAAGCCGTCGCCCTGGCCCCGGTGGACTGACACTCCATGCTGGCGCCCGGCGACACCATCGGCATCCTCGGTGGCGGCCAGCTCGGCCGCATGCTCTCGGTGGCAGCGTCGCGGCTGGGGCTGCGCGCCCACGTCTACTGCCCCGACCCCGATAGTCCGGCCTTCGATGTCTGCGCGGCCAAAACCATCGCGAAATACGAGGACGAGGCGGCGCTGACCGCCTTCGCCGACACGGTCGACGTCGTGACCTACGAGTTCGAGAACGTGCCGGCACGCACGGCGGAGGTGCTGGCGGCGATCCGTCCGGTCCGACCGGACGCCGCCGCGCTGGCCGCCAGCCAGGACCGGCTCGTCGAGAAGGAGTTCGTCAGCTCGCTCGGCATCCGCACCGCGCCGTTCATGAACGTCGACACCGCCGGCAGCCTGGCCCGCGCCGTAGCCCAGCTCGGCCGCCCGGCGATCCTCAAGACACGGCGCTTCGGCTACGATGGCAAGGGTCAGACCACCATCAGGGAAGGTACCGACCTCGCCGTGGCGTTCCGCTCGCTCGGCGGCGTGCCGGCGATCCTTGAGGGCGTGGTGCCGTTCGCCAAGGAGATTTCGGTGGTCTGCGCGCGGGGGCTCGACGGCACCTTCGTAGCCTTCGACGTGTGCGAGAACGAGCACGCCAACCACATCCTGCACCGCACCACAGCTCCCGCCGGGATCGCGCCCGCAACGGCGGCGCGGGCGGTGGAGATCGCCCGCACCATCGCCGACGCTTTGCACTACGTCGGCGTGCTGGCAGTGGAGCTGTTCGTCACGCGCGAAGGGGGTGCCGAGGCGCTGCGGGTCAACGAGATCGCGCCGCGCGTCCACAACTCCGGGCACTGGACCGAGGCCGCCGCCGCGACCTCGCAGTTCGAGCAGCACATCCGCGCCGTCGCTGGCTGGCCGCTCGGCGCGACGACGCGGCACGGCGCCGGCGTCGAGATGCAAAACCTAGTCGGTGCGGCCGTCTCCGACTGGCACAGGCTGATGGCGACACCCGATGTCGCGCTCAACCTCTACGGCAAGGCCGAGGAGCGCGCCGGGCGCAAGATGGGACATTGGACGCGAATCCTACCGGGATAGCGGTTCAAGCCGCACCCTGGAAAGCGAGGCACCCGCGACCGCGACTATTGCGAGCATCCTGAAAAGCTCAAAACGCTTTGGGTCGCGACGTTCAACGGAAAGCCCATCCTGAATATTTGTCGATGTCGATTTCGATGTCGCGCACGAGGTTCGTTGCCACCATGCGCTCGCGATAGCGACCCTGGTTGTAGGCGAACCAAGCTATCTGACTCAGCGCGCCTATGTTGCGAGCGCCCCACTCCCGCAAAGTGACAGGATCAACATTGGCCACTTTGTAATAATTCAAATAACCTTTTTTGGTGACATTGGCCTGGATCGTGTGCGCCTCGAAAGGTAGCGCCAAGATGATCCCTTTGGAATTATTCTCGATAAGGAAGAAGTTCGGTCTGCCCACGCGCCTTCGCCGCCACCATGACTTCAGATGGACTAGCGCCGCAGCGGTTCTTTTGCAAGCGCACCGGACTTCTTACCATTGCGCCAGGCGCCACCCGGCGCTGCCCCTCGCGCAGGATCAGAGCCAGGGCTCGTAGGTCACGCTGTCCATCAGGCACTGCTTGCGGGCCACCGAGTAGACGGCGCTGCGGCCGAGCACGTGGGCGAGGTGGTCGCCGCCGGAAAACAGGCCGCGGACTGCCTCGGCCAAGAAGTTGAGCCCGCCGGCATAGGCGCCGAAGGCCGGCATGATGCAGCGCAGGTCGTCGGCGACGAAGCAGCGCCGACGCGTGCTCCCAGCCTTGCCGCCGACGACGGCCACGGGGTGCAGGTGCCCGGCGATCTCGCCGTCGCATGGCGAGCGCGAGGGGTGGTGACGGAAGCAGATGTGACCGACCGCGAGGTGCCCGGCGTGATCGCCGTCGAGCACGACGGGCGGCGCCGGATCGTGGTTGCCGGCGATCCACAGCCAGTCGCGCCCGGTCTGGATGGCGCGCAGGGCCTGGACGTCGTGCGCCAGCAACCGGTCGCAGCCGCCGCCGTCGTGGAACGAGTCACCCAAGGCCACGATGCGACGCGGGTTCAGCCGGCTCACCACCGCTGCGAGCTTGGCGAGCGTCGCCGCCGAATCGTAGGGCGGCAGGAACACGCGTTTCTGCGCGAAGGAGGAGCCCTTCTCCAAGTGCAGATCGGCCACCACGAGGAGGTGCTCTTCGGGCCAGTACAGCGCGCCCGAAGGGTCTGCCACGAAGGCGGAACCGTGAAGGCGCAGGATCTTCTCGGGCGAGGTATCGAAGCGTGCGGCGTGGGCGGGCATGCCGAGGTTAGAGCAGATTCGCGCGGGGGCGTCGCGCGACGCGGCCGAGTCGCGATGCCGCGGCGCGGTCGGCCATCCTCGTACGATCGCTCTAGCGCCAGATGCCGAACAGAAAGGATGAAGAGCGTGTCCAAGCTGTCATCGACCTCGTAACGGACGAGGTAGCCGGAGTTCGGCTCGACGATCTTGCGGGCTCGCGGTCGCTCCTGCATGCACCCGTGCGAAAGGTAAAGTCCGAAGCGCTCGATCGCGGAGCGCTTCGGCGCTCCTGCCCGCTGCAGCAGAGCCGCGCGGACGACCGAAGTCCGCGATGTCGCACAGATCGTCGATTGCCGTCGATGTGTGAATGATCTTCAAAGGTTGCGGCGGAACCGAGCTACGGCCAGCCAAACGACCGGGTCATGCCCGCAAAGCC
>CAXTQM010000275.1:0-4048 GCA_964246205.1 uncultured Beijerinckiaceae bacterium
CTGATGGCCAAGTTCGGGCCGCGCCACCAGACCTCGCGCTACGACCGCGAGCTGGTTCTGATCGTCGACCGCAAGGCGGCGATCTTCTCGGCCTGGTACGAGCTGTTTCCGCGCTCGATCACCGACGACGCCAAGCGCCACGGCACGTTTCGCGACGTCATCGGCCACCTGCCCTACGTGCAGTCGATGGGCTTCGACGTGCTTTATTTTCCGCCGATCAGCCCGATCGGCCGAAAGAACCGCAAGGGCAAGAACAACACGCTGACGCCGACCGAGGACGACGTCGGCTCGGTCTACGGCATCGGCTCGCCCGACGGTGGCCACGACGCCATCCACCCCGAACTCGGCACCATGGAGGATTTCCGCGCGCTGGTGGCGGCGGCCAAGGACCACGGGCTCGAGATCGCGCTCGATTTCGCCATCCAGTGCAGCCAGGATCACCCGTGGATCGAGGAGCATCCGGAATGGTTCGTGTGGCGGCCCGACGGCACCATCCAGTACGCCGAGAACCCGCCCAAGAAGTACCAGGACATCGTCAACGTCGACTTCTACCGTCCCGGCGCGATGCCCGAGCTGTGGGAGGAGCTGCGCGACAACATGCTCTTCTGGGTGCGCGAGGGCGTGCGCATCCTGCGCATCGACAACCCGCACACCAAGCCGATCCCGTTCTGGCGCTGGGTCATCGCCGAGATCAACGCCAAGTTTCCCGACGTCATCTTCCTTGCCGAGGCCTTCACACGCCCGCCGATGATGAAGCAGCTCGCCAAGGTCGGCTATCAGCAGTCCTACACCTACTTCACGTGGCGGGTCGAGAAGTGGGAGATCGAGCAGTACATGACCGAGCTGGCCGGGCCCATGGGTGCCTATTACCGGCCGAATTTCTTCGTGAATACGCCCGACATCAACCCGGTCTATTTGCAGGAGAGCGGCCGCGCCGGCCATCTCGTACGCGCGACCCTTGCCGCCACGCTTTCCTCTAATTGGGGCGTCTATTCCGGCTTCGAGCTGTGCGAGGCCCGTCCCCTGCCCGGCCGCGAGGAATACCTAGGCTCGGAGAAGTACGAGATCCGCGTCTGGGACTATGACCGCCCCGGCAACATCCGCGATTACATCCGCCGGCTGAACGAGATCCGCCGCGCCCATCCCGCGCTGCACGATTTCCGCAACTACCTCCCGATCACCGCCACCAACGACAACATCATCGCCTACGCCAAGTTCTCGCGCGACAAGAGCGACTGCATCCTCGTCCTCGTCAACCTCGACCCGCATAATCGCCAGGATTGTGCGTATGAGGTGCCGCTGTGGGAGTGGGGCCTTGGCGACAACGGCTCGGTCGACGTCGAGGACCTGCTCGGCGGCTACCGCTTCACACTCTATGGCAAGACCCATCAGATCGCGCTCGACCCGTTCGAGCGCTCCGCCGTGATCTGGCGCCTCGCGCCGCCGGCGGACTGGAAAGGCGGACGATGATCGATCGCACCGACACGCAATGGTACCGCGACGCGGTCATCTACCAGCTGCACGTCAAGAGCTTCTTCGATTCGACCAACGGAGGCATCGGCAACTTCGTCGGGGTCACCCAGAAGCTCGACTACATCAAGGAGCTGGGAGCCACCGCGATCTGGGTGATGCCTTTCTATCCTTCGCCGCTGCGTGACGATGGCTACGACATCTCGGACTATCGCGGCATCAACCCCTCCTACGGGTCGCTCGAGGACTTCGAGGAGTTCGTCGAGGCGGCCCACGAGCGTGGCATCCGCGTCATCACCGAGCTCGTCATCAACCACACCTCGGACCAGCACCCCTGGTTCCAGAAGGCACGCGCGGCCGAGCCGGGTTCGGAGGCGCGCGACTTCTACGTCTGGTCGGACACGGAGGAGAAATACGAAGACACCCGCATCATCTTCCTGGACACCGAGAAATCGAACTGGACCTGGGACGAGGAAGCACAAGCGTTCTACTGGCATCGCTTCTACTCGCACCAGCCCGACCTCAACTTCGACAATCCGAAGGTGCTCGAGGCGGTGCTCGACGTCATGCGCTACTGGCTCGACCTTGGGGTCGACGGGCTGCGCCTCGATGCCATCCCCTACCTCGTCGAGCGCGAGGGCACGAACTGCGAGAACCTCGCCGAAACCCACGCCGTCCTCAAGGCGATCCGCGCCGCGGTCGATGCCGACTACCCCGACCGCATGCTGCTGGCCGAGGCCAACCAGTGGCCCGAGGAGACCGCGCAATATTTCGGCGACGGCGACGAGTGCCACATGGCGTTCCACTTCCCGCTGATGCCGCGCATCTACATGGCGCTGGCGCAGGAAGACCGGCACCCGATCACCGACATCATGCGCCAGACCCCGGAGATCCCCGAGGGCTGCCAATGGTCGATCTTCCTGCGTAACCACGACGAAATGACCCTCGAGATGGTCACCGACAAGGAGCGCGACTACCTCTGGTCGTTCTACGCCGCCGACAAGCGCGCGCGCATCAATCTCGGCATTCGCCGCCGGCTGGCGCCTCTACTCGGCAACGACCGACGCAAGATCGAGCTGCTGAACTCGCTGCTGCTCTCGATGCCGGGGACGCCGTGCCTCTATTACGGCGACGAGATCGGCATGGGCGACAACATCTATCTCGGCGACCGCGACGGCGTGCGCACGCCGATGCAATGGTCGGTCGACCGCAACGGCGGCTTCTCGCGCTCCGACCCGCAGAAGCTGTTCCTGCCGACGATCCAGGACCCGATCTACGGCTACCTCGCCGTCAACGTCGAGGCGCAGCTCGCCAGCCCGACGTCGATGCTCAACTGGTTGCGGCGCATGCTGGTGGTACGCCGCTCGCATCGGGCCTTGAGCCGCGGCGCCTTGCGCTTCCTCTACCCAAAGAACCGCAAGGTGCTGGCCTACCTGCGCGAACTCGAGGACGAGCTCATCTTATGCGTCGTCAACGTCTCGAACGCACCGCAGGCGGTCGAGCTCGACATGCAGGAGTTCGACGGCGACGGCCTGACCGAACTCACCGCCGGCACCAAGTTCCCGCGCATCGGCGAGCTGCCCTACCTGCTGACGCTGCCGGCCTACGGCTTCTACTGGTTCCGCATGGAGCAGGTCAGCGAGGACGCCAAGCACTCCTCGCCCTACCTGCCGGAGCTGTTCACGCTCGTCGCCACCGGACGCCTCGAGAATCTCTTCAGCGACCGCGAGCGGCACGCGCTCCAGACCAGCATCGGGCCGGCCTACCTGCAGACCCGGCGCTGGTTTGCCGCCAAGGGCCGGCATGTTCCCAGCATCGTCGCCGAGGACTTCGCAGTCCTTCGAGAAGGCGCCCACGGGCGCTACATCCTGCCGATCCTCTGCGTGCCCTTGGCGGAAGCGGAGCAACGCTACTTCATGCCCATCGCCGTGCTCAGCGAAGCCGACGATGACGACGAGACGCTGATGCCGTTCGCCATCGCGCGACTGCGCCGCGGTGCGCGCATGGGCCTGCTCCTCGATGCCGACGCGTCGCCCGACTTCGCCAACGCGATCCTGCATTCCATCAGGCGGGGCGACGAGATCAGCACGGTCGGCGGCGGCAAGATCCGGTTCACCGCCTCCCCGTTGCTGGTCGACGAGGAGCCGGTCGACACCAACGCGATCCGCCGAATGGGTGCCGAGCAGTCGAACTCGTCGATCAACCTCGACGATCGCATGGCGCTCAAGATCTACCGGCGCCTGCAGCCCGGAGCCAACCCAGAGGTCGAGATCGGCCGCTTCCTGACCGACACGGCGCACTTCATGAACGCGCCGCCAACGCTGGGCGTGGTCGAGTATGTCGCCACGGACGGCACGGTGACGGCGTTGGCGGTGCTGCAGCGCTACGTCCGTAACCAGGGCGACGCCTGGACCTGGACGCTGAACGTGCTGACCCGCATCATGGACGCGCTCGCCTTCGGCAGCGAGCAGAACCGCGCCGACGACCTCGGCCACGGGTTTGACGCCTACACGCCGCACATGCGCCGGCTCGGCGCCCGTACCGCCGAGATGCACAAGGCGTTGGCCCACCCCACCGC
>CAXTQM010000276.1:0-4040 GCA_964246205.1 uncultured Beijerinckiaceae bacterium
ACGGAAGCCCGACGGCGCGGGCGGTGAAGCTTGCCGCGGCGATCCGCGAAGTGCTGCTCGAAGCCGTCGCCGCTGGCGGCTCGACCCTGCGCGACCACCGCCAGGCCGACGGCAAGATGGGCTATTTCCAGCACAGCTTCCGCGTCTACGACCGCGAGGACGATCCCTGTCCGAAGATCACCTGCCCCGGTGTGGTGAAGCGCATCGTGCAGAACGGCCGCTCGACGTTCTTCTGCTCTGTCTGCCAGAAATAAGCGCCAGCGGATCGTTCGCGTCTCTCGCCTGTTCTCCGCGCCCGAGGAGAGCATGCATGGCCGACGACAAGCTCGCGCAAAAGCGCAATACTGGACCCGCGCCGATGGAGGCCGAGCCCAACCAGTATCTTGAGAAGACCTACGAGGCGCCCAACCCGCCGAAGGAGGTCGTTGCGGAGAACCAGAAGCTGCCGGAGAACACTGCCGAGGCCAAGGTCGAGAGCGACATGGGCGAGGCGGTCGACGCGGTGAAGAAGAAGCTCTGAGCTCGGATGGTGCTCCTCAGAGTACCACCACCCGCGTGCCTTCCTTGACGCGGCCGTAGAGGTCGATCGCGTCCTGATTGATCAGGCGGATGCAGCCGGACGAGGCGTTGGTGCCGATCGAGTGCGGCTCCAGCGTGCCGTGAATGCGGAAGTAGGTGTCCTTGTTGCCCTGCCAAAGGTACATGGCGCGGGCACCGAGCGGGTTGCGGTATCCGCCCGGCACGCCGACGCCGCTCTGCAGCTTATCGAGTTGCGGCTTCAGCTCGGGATGACGCTCGATCATCTCCTTGGGCGGATACCAGTCCGGCCATTCTTGCTTGGTCTTGATCAGCGCCTCGCCCTTCCAAGCGAAGCCCTGCTTGCCGACGGCCACGCCGTAACGCATCGCCCTGCCGTCGAGCTCCACGAGGTAGAGGTAGTGCGCCTTGGGGTCGACCACGATGGTGCCCACCGGCTCCTTGGTGGCGTAGGCGACCTCCTTGCGCTCGAAGCCTTTGCGGACCAGCGAGGGCGAGACGCCAGGCACCTCGAACTTGTCTTTGACCGGCTGGTAGAGCGCAGAATAATGCGAGTCGAGCGCCGCCACCGCGACGGGTGTGACCGGCACGGTCATCGAGCCGGCGATCGGCGTGGAGACGGGCTGCTGCGGCGCGGACGCCACAACTCCCGGCGCATCGACGCCGCCGCAGCCGGCGAGGCCGAGGCTTGCGATCGCGAGGAGAGGCATGACGAGAATGGCTGGGCGGAAAGACATCGGCGGGGGGACCTGGCACGCGAGAGCTTCCGCGTACCGTACTCCCAGGTCCAACCGGGCGCTGTAGCTGGCGTATCACGACGCCCGCAAGTATTCCGGCGAAACTGCGGCGCCTCGACCGTTAGCCTTACTTCTGCGAGACCAGCTTGCCGGAGGCAGCGACGACCGCCTGACGGAAAGCGCCCTCGATCGTCACGGCGAAATTGTAGTGCGTGTGCGAGAACGGCATCGCCTTGAACGGCCGGTTGGACCGCCAGCCGACAAGGATGGCGCCGATCCGCGCCATGTCGCGGTCGAACATCACGGCGCCGCCGGAGGCACCGTCGCCGGTGTCGCAATCGAACGAGAACTCGCGCGTGCCCTCCTCGCCCTCGGAGAGCTTGTCGTGCAGCATGCATTGCTGGAACGACAGGTGCTTGGCCTCGCCCCAATCGATATGGCCGCGCGACACGAAGGTCACAGGCTCGTTGTCATGGACATCGCTGGCGAGGCCATAGGGGTGCACGCCGGTTAGCCCGTGGGAAAGCCGAGCCACCGCCCAATCGTGAGCCACCGCGACGTCGTAGGGCCGGGTGCTGCCGGCGACGACGCTGGATAGGTCGATCGGCACGTGGGTCTCGTGGCCGGCGACGTTGATGTCGAAGGTGCAGCTGCGAGACCGCGGCAGGCCGTTCTCGTCGTAGAAGACATGCGCCGCCGTGGTGATCACGTCGTCGGCCAGCGTCAGCTGACCGGCGCCGTGCGCGTTGCCGCACTGGATCAGCCCGGAGGCGAGATGGTTGCGCACCAGTTCGGCATCGTTGATGTCGTGTTCCGCGGCGAAAGCCTCGGCCTCGCGGCGGGCGTTCTGGCCGAACACCACGACCGGCACGATGGCGGTGGTCTCGATCGCGAAAGGTGCTGCGGCGGGAACCGGAAACGGAGCGGCGGATAGTGCCGGAGCGGAGACTATGAAGGCAGCAGCGATCGTCGTCCCACCCCAGTTCCGCATCCCCGTCCTCGCTGGTTCACCTTGGGTACATAAAGCTTTGCCGGCTGCTTTGGCTCAAATCAAGGCGAAGCTCCTTGGAAGCGGCGGCCACCGGCGGTGTGTTGCCCTGCTACCATGACCGCCCGTGGTTAACCGGAGCTTGCGGCGCGCGCAGGGCGGTTGCTAAGGCGGAAGGCCCTAGGAGACGCCGCCGCCGATGCCCATCCGCAACGTTTACGAAGCGCGCGTGCGGGACGGTTCGGTGGAACGCGACGCGGCGCAGCAGGAAATGGTCGCCCGGCTCGACGCTCTCTGCGAAACGGTCGACGGCTACAGCCCGGCGCGCAAAACCTCGGCGCTGGGCTGGCTGTTCGGCGCCAAGAGCAACGGAGCGAACTCCGGCACGCCGAAAGGCCTCTACATCTGGGGCGGGGTCGGGCGTGGCAAGTCCATGCTGATGGACATGTTCTTCGAGCGGGTCGACGTCGGAAAGAAGCGCCGGGTACACTTCCACGCCTTCATGGCGCAGGTGCACGCCGATATCTTCAGGTACCGCCAGGCGCTGAAGCGCGGCGATGTCAAGGGCGAGGATCCGATCGAGCCGGTGGGCGAGGCCATCGCCGCGACCTGCGCGCTGCTCTGCTTCGACGAGTTCACCATCACCGACATCGCCGATGCGATGATCCTGGGACGGCTCTTCAAGGTGCTGTTCGCCCGCGGCGTGGTGGTGGTGGCGACCTCCAACGTCGAGCCAACCGACCTCTACCGCGACGGGCTCAACCGCCAGCTGTTCCTGCCCTCGATCGACCTGCTGCTTGAGCACATGGACGTGGTCGAGCTCGCATCGCGCGCCGACTACCGCATGGAGAAGCTCGCCGGCATGCCGACCTTCCACGTGCCGGCCGGGTCGTTCTCGCACGAGGCGCTGACGGCGACATTCCGCGCGCTGACCGGGCGCGCCGGCGGCAAGCCATCGAGCGTGCGCGTGCTCGGCCGCGAGGTGGCGGTTCCGGAGGCGCGCGGTTCGGTGGCCCGCTTTGGCTTCGCCGACCTCTGCGCCAAGCCGCTCGGCGCCAACGATTATCTCGCCATCGCCAACACCTACCGCTCGGTGATCGTCGACGACATCCCGGTGCTGAAGGTCTCACAGCGCAACGAGGCAAAGCGATTCATTGTCATGATCGACGCCTTCTACGAGGCGCGCACCAAGTTTTTCGCCTCCGCCGCCGCGCCGCCGGCCAAGCTGTTCGAGGCGGAGGCGGGGCGCGAGGCGTTCGAGTTCCAGCGCACGATCTCGCGTCTGAACGAGATGCAGTCCGAAGAGTACATGGCCCTGCCCGCGCCGACCGGTGCGCGCGGGCCGGCGGGGATCGTGGACACGTGAGAAGGCGAGCACGAGTCGAGGCATCCCGATTGCGTCGCTGACGCCAGGACCGATCCATGCCAAAGCGCGGCTCGCGCGACTCCGGAACTGGCAAGCGCGCCACCTCGTTCGCGGGACAGCAGCACAAAGAGGAATGATCGCGATGGACACGAAGCGCGGCGACGATGCGCAGGATCACGCGCCGCAACCCACTGGGTCGAAGTCGCAACCGGCAGATAACCGGCAGGACGCGAAAAACTACAAGGATCGCACTGACGGAGGCGAAGCGATCGAAGTCGAGAACATGAGTTCGGCCAACGACGAGGGGGCGAACTGAAGTAAAAAGCCCCGGCACTGGTGTGCCGGGGCTTTGTCTGGAGTTTGGTTGCGGGGGCAGGATTTGAACCTGCGGCCTTCAGGTTATGAGCCTGAC